>NZ_JASCPA010000056.1:0-35309 GCF_029959715.1 Pseudomonas sp. PS02288
GGCCGGTATCGGCCGCGCGACGGCCCTGGCGTTCGCCAGCGAAGGGCTGAAGGTGGTGGTGTCCGACCTGGATGCCACCAATGGCGAAGCCACCGTCGAGGCGATCCGCGCCGCCGGCGGCGAGGCCAGCTTCGTGCGTTGCGACGTCACCCGCGAGGCGGACGTGAAGGGCCTGATGGAAAGCGTGATCGGCACCTACGGTCGCCTGGACTATGCCTTCAACAACGCCGGCATCGAGATCGAGAAGGGCAAGCTGGCCGACGGCGGCGAGGACGAGTTCGACGCCATCATGGCGGTCAACGTGAAGGGCGTCTGGCTGTGCATGAAGCACCAGATTCCGCTGCTGCTGGCCCAGGGCGGCGGCGCAATCGTCAACACCGCCTCGGTGGCCGGCCTCGGCGCGGCGCCGAAGATGAGCATCTACGCCGCCTCCAAGCATGCGGTGATCGGCCTGACCAAATCCGCGGCCATCGAGTATGCGAAGAAGAAGCTGCGGGTCAACGCGGTGTGCCCGGCGGTGATCGATACGGACATGTTCCGCCGCGCCTACGAGGCGGACCCGCGCAAGGCCGAGTACGCCGCCGCCATGCACCCCGTCGGTCGCATCGGCCTGGTCGAGGAGATCGCCGCCGCGGTGCTCTACCTGTGCAGCGACGGCGCAGCCTTCACCACCGGTCACGCGCTGGCCGTGGACGGCGGCGTCACCGCGATCTGATCGCCTCGCCAGGTCGTCGCTTCGCGACGGCCTTCGGGCGGAACGGCAGGGATGCTTTTCCGCCTACGCGCTCTCTTTCACGCGTGGTACGGGACAAGCAGCCGTTTCGCTTGTCGCACACTGCGATCGTCCTAGAAGAAGAGAGAACTTCATGCCCGTGCCCCTTTTGCTGAAAGGCCTTTCCTTGGCGCTATTTGGCGGATTCGTCGCCAGCTCGCTGGCGGCCGAGACACCCAAGCCGGCCACCGCGCTGACCGCATCGGTCAACGCCGCCTGGAACGAGCGCCTGCCGTTCGCCGACCAGGCCGATTTCCAGGCGGCCCGTCGCGGCCTCATCGAAGCCTTCGACGGCGTGATCCGCGACGAGGACGGCAAGCCGGCCTGGGACCTTTCCGCCTATGCCTTCCTCAACGGCACGCCGGCGCCGGACTCGGTCAACCCCAGCCTCTGGCGCCAGGCGCAGCTGAACAACATCGCCGGGCTGTTCCAGGTCAGCGAGCGGCTGTACCAGCTGCGCGGCATGGACCTGGCGAACATGAACGTCATCGAGGGCGACACGGGGCTGATCATCGTCGACCCGTTGCTCAACCAGGCCACCGCGAAGGCCGCGCTGGAGCTGTACTACAAGCACCGCCCGCGCAAGCCGGTGGTGGCGGTGATCTACACCCACGCGCACGTCGATCATTTCGGCGGCGTGCGCGGGGTGGTCGACGAGGCGGACGTCAAGGCCGGCAAGGTGCGCATCTATGCGCCGGAGGGCTTCTTCGAGCACGCCATCGGCGAGAACGTGATGGCCGGCCCGGCGATGAGCCGCCGCGCGCAATACATGTACGGCGCGCCGCTGCCACGCGGCGAGCGCGGCCAGGTCGACGCCGGGCTCGGCAAGTCGGTGCCCAGCGCTGGCACCATCACGCTGATCCGGCCCACCGACGTGATCGCGCAGCCCATCGAGCGGCGTCGCATCGACGGTATCGACATCGAGTTCCAACTGACGCCCGGCACCGAGGCGCCGGCGGAGATGAACCTGTACTTCCCGCAGTTCCGCGCGTTGTGCATGGCCGAGAACGCGGCGCGCGTACAGCACAACATCCTTACCCTGCGGGGCGCGCTGGTGCGCGATCCGAAGGTCTGGGCCGGCTATCTCGACCAGGCGCTGCAGCGCTACGGCGACAAGTCCGACGTGCTGTTCGCCCAGCATCACTGGCCGACCTGGGGCCAGGTGGAGATCCAGACCTTCCTCGCCGACCAGCGCGACATGTACGCCTTCATCAACAGCCAGACGCTGCGTTTGCTCAACCAGGGGCTCACGCCGATGGAGATCGCCGAGAAGCTGAAGACGCTGCCGCCCAGGCTGGCCAACAAGTGGTACACCCGCGATTACTACGGCTCGCTGAGTCACAACGTGCGCGCCGTGTACCAGCGCTACATGGGCTTCTACGACGGCAATCCGGCCAACCTCAACCCGCTGCCACCGGTCGAGGCCGGCCAGCACTACGTGGCGGCCATGGGCGGGGCGGACAAGGTGTTGGCGCTGGCCCGCGAGTCGTTCAAACAGGGCGACTACCGCTGGGTGGCACAGCTGACCAACCACCTGGTGTTCGCCGAGCCGGACAACAAGGCCGCGCGCGAGCTGCAGGCCGACGCCCTCGAGCAGCTCGGCTACCAGAGCGAGAACGCCACCTGGCGCAACGCCTACCTGATGGGCGCCAACGAGCTGCGCAACGGTGTTTCCAGGCAGCCCAGCGTCGGCAGCAACGCGCCGGACCTGGTCCGCTCGCTGACCCCGGCGATGTTCTTCGACTACCTGTCGGTGCGCATCGACGCCGAGAAGGAGGCCGGCGAGGACCTGCTGATCAACTGGAGCTTCAGCGACCTCAAGGAAGACTACGCACTGACCCTGCGCAACGGCGTGCTCACCCATCGCGACGGCGTGCTGCATCCCCAGGCCGATGTCAGCGTGACCATGGACAAGGCGCTGCTCGACCGCATTGCCCTCAAGGAAACCAGCTTCCTCAAGCAACTCATGGTCGGCAACATCAGCATGCAGGGCGAACGCCTCAAGCTCGGCCGGCTGCTGGGCGGCATGGACGAGCCGGACGGCAACTTCAATATCGTCACGCCCTGAGACTTCCTTCCGCCTGGCGTTTTCCTCCCCGAACGCGGCTCCGGCCGCGTTTTTCATGCCTGTCGATCGGCGTCGCGCCGCTCATTGGTTGTCGCAGAACTGTTCTGCCTGTCTCGGCGAATGCGACAGCTGTAGCGGCGCGCGATGCCGCCAAAGCCGCCTCGCTGATCGCTGAAGGCCGCGTCGCTCCTGGCCTGCAAGGGCTCCGCCGGTGGCTGGCATAGCGGTTGCTCTTCTGAATGGGACTGCAGCGAAACGCTCCAGCCCCTAATAAGAAATCGGGAGAAACCCATGAAACAGATTGGCCTCGCTTCGCGCGCAGCCCGCTTGCCTGAAAGCGGGCGTGCCTCCGGCGCCGTACCACTGACTTCCCTGTGCATCGCCATCCTTCTCGCCCTCGGCTCCACCGCCTCGCTGGCCGCACCTCAGCCGGCCGCACCTGAGCCGGCCGCTGTGGACGGCGCGCGGATCGCCGCCGCGGACAAGGAGCCCGGCAACTGGATGTCCACCGGACGTACCTACGATGAGCAACGCTTCAGCCCGCTGAAACAGGTCAACGACGGCAACGTCGACAAGCTCGGCCTGGCCTGGAGCTACAAGCTGGATATCGACCGCGGCGTTGAGGCCACGCCCATCGTCGTCGACGGCGTGATGTACACCACCGGACCGTTCTCCATCGTCTACGCGCTGGATGCGCGCAACGGCAAACTGTTGTGGAAATACGACCCGCAATCCGACCGCTCGCGCGCTGGCGAAGCCTGCTGCGATGCGGTGAACCGCGGCGTTGCGGTGTGGAATGGCAAGGTCTATGTCGGCGTGCTCGACGGCCGCCTGGAAGCGATCGACGCCAAGACCGGGCAGAAGGTCTGGAGCGTCGACACCCGCAGCGATCACAGCCGCAGCATCACCATCACCGGCGCGCCGCGCATCGTCAAAGGCAAGGTCATCATCGGCAACGGCGGCGCCGAGTTCGGCGTGCGCGGCTACATCACCGCCTACGACGCCGAGACCGGCAAGCAGGACTGGCGCTTCTTCACCGTGCCTGGCGACCCCAAGGAAATGCCCGAGGGCAAGGGCATGGAAATCGCCGCCAAGACCTGGTTCGGCAACAACTACCACAAGCAGGGCGGTGGCGGGACGGTGTGGGATTCGATGTCCTACGACCCCGAGCTGAACCTCCTGTACATCGGCGTAGGCAACGGCTCGTCGTGGAACCCGCGCATCCGCAGCGAGGGCAAGGGCGATAACTTGTTCCTCTCGTCCATCGTCGCCATCAACCCGGACAACGGCGAGTACGTCTGGCACTACCAGACCACGCCGGGCGATGCCTGGGACTACACCGCGACCCAGCACATCATGCTGGTGGACCTGGAGCTCGACGGCAAGAAACGCAAGGTGCTGATGCAGGCACCGAAGAACGGCTTCTTCTACGTGATCGACCGTGAAACCGGCGAGCTGCTCTCGGCGAAGAACTTCATCCCGATCAACTGGGCCACCGGCATCGACATGAAGACCGGGCGGCCGATCCGCAACGAGAAGGTCGCCGAATACTGGAAGGACCCGGAGAAAAAGGCCCGCCTGATCCAACCCGCGTTCTGGGGCGCCCACGACTGGCAACCCATGTCGTACAACCCGCAGACCGGGCTGGTGTACATCCCGGCGCACATCATGTCGGCCATGTACCAGGACGTCGATGGCGCACCGCCGCGCTCCAAGTTCAAGAGCATCTATCAGCTCGACGTGAACACCGGGATGATGCCCGAAGACCCCGAAGGCCTGCGCAAGATCGCCGACACCTGGACCGGCAAGCTGATCGCCTGGGACCCGGTCAAGCAGGAAGCCGCCTGGGAAGTGCCTTACACCACCATCTTCAACGGCGGCACCCTGAGCACCGCCGGCAACCTGGTGTTCGAAGGCACCGCCAACGGCCGCGTGGTGGCCTACGCCGCCGACACCGGCAAGAAGCTCTGGGAACAGCCCGCCAACACCGGGGTGATGGCGGCGCCGGTGACCTATGAAGTGGACGGCGAACAGTACGTGACCTTCATGGCCGGTTGGGGTGGCGCCTTCTCCACCTTCGCCGGCGCCCTGTCGCTGCGCGCCGGGGTCAAGCCCTACGCCCAGGTGCTGACCTACAAGCTCGGCGGCACCGCCACGCTGCCCGACCTCAAGGACCGCTTCGCCGACCGCAAGCCCGAGCCGCCGAAACTCACCGGCACCAAGGCACAGATCGACCAGGGCCGCGAACTGTTCAATTCGAGCTGCTCGCAATGCCACGGCATCAATGCCATCAGCGGCGGCGTGGTGCCTGACCTGCGCACCCTGAGCAAGGAAAACCACGAGCGCTTCCTCGGCATCGTCTATGGCGCGCGCATCCCGGACGGCATGCCGTCGTTCGAGGGCCATCTCGACGCGAAGCAGGCCGAAGCGGTGCATCAGTACCTGATCAAGCGTGCCTACGACCTGCAGGAACAGCAGGCCGCCGCCAAGAAGACCGCCGCCAACTGACCCCCAGACGCCCGCTGCGGCGGGCTTTTACTCGTGGATGGGAGAAACGCAATGAGCACCATCGTCACCTACCAGAACTACATCGATAACGCCTTCATCGGCAGCGAAGAGCTGATCGAGGTGCATAACCCGGCCAACGCCGAACTGCTGGCGCGGGTGCCGCAGGCGACCAGTGTGCAGGTCGAGCGTGCCATCGCCGCTGCTCGCAAGGCGCAGAAGGGCTGGGCCGCCAAGCCGGCCATCGAACGCGCCGGCTACCTGCGCAGGATCGCCCAGAAGGTGCGCGACAACGCCGAGCGCCTGGCCCGCGTCATCACCCAGGAGCAGGGCAAGGTGCCTGGCCTGGCGCTGGTGGAAGTCAACTTCACCGCCGACTACCTCGACTACATGGCCGAATGGGCGCGCCGCCTGGAAGGCGAAATCCTCACCAGCGACCGCGCCGGGGAAAACGTCTTCCTGTTCCGCAAGCCGCTCGGCGTGGTCGCCGGCATCCTGCCCTGGAACTTCCCGTTCTTCCTCATCGCCCGCAAGATGGCGCCGGCTTTAATCACCGGAAACACCATCGTGATCAAGCCCAGCGAGGAAACCCCGATCAACTGCTTCGAGTTCGCCCGCCTGGTGGCCGAAACCGATCTGCCTGCCGGGGTGTTCAACGTGGTCAGCGGCACCGGCGCCGGCGTCGGACATGCCCTCACCAGCCATCCCGGCGTTGACCTGATCAGCTTCACCGGCAGCGTCGCCACCGGCTCGCGGATCATGGCCGCTGCCTCGCCGAACATCACCAAGCTCAACCTGGAACTGGGCGGCAAGGCGCCGGCCATCGTGCTGGCCGATGCCGACCTCGAGCTGGCCGTGAAAGCGATCACCGCCTCACGGGTGATCAACACCGGGCAGGTGTGCAACTGTGCCGAGCGGGTTTACGTCGAGCGCAAGGTGGCCGACCAGTTCATCGATAAGCTGGCCAGCGCCATGGCCGCCACCAAGTACGGCGACCCGTCCACCGATGCCGACCTGGACATGGGCCCGCTGGTCAACCAGATCGGCCTCGACAAGGTCGCGCAGATGGTCAAGACCGCCAGCAGCCAGGGCGCACAGATCGTCACCGGCGGCGCGGTGGCCGATCTGGGCAAGGGTTTCCACTACCAACCGACGGTGCTGGCGGGCTGCAAGTCCGACATGGAGATCATGCGCAAGGAAATCTTCGGCCCGGTGCTGCCGGTGCAGATCGTCGATGACCTGGATGAAGCCATCGCCCTGTCCAACGACTGCGAATACGGCCTGACGTCATCGATCTACACCCGCAGCCTCGGCGCGGCGATGAAGGCCTGCGCCGAGATCGACTTCGGCGAGACCTACATCAACCGCGAAAACTTCGAGGCCATGCAGGGCTTCCACGCCGGCGTGCGCAAATCCGGCATCGGCGGCGCGGACGGCAAGCACGGCCTCTACGAATTCACCCACACTCACGTCGTCTACATCCAGAACTGACGAAGGACGGTTTCTCCTTGCATCGCCGGCCCTCTCCCGCTCAGGGGAGAGGACCGGCGAGGGGGAATACCTTCATCTGACTCGATTTTCCGTTTTCCGCCGGCAACTTCCTCAGCCCATCGCGTTGGGCGGCACGATGCCGTGCTTCTTCATCTTGCGGTAAAGCGTCGAGCGGGAGATGCCGAACTGATCGGACGCCGCCGTGACGTTCCACTTGTGCTGGCGCAGAGCGTCCAGCAGCGCCTGGCCTTCGACATCGCCGATGCGTGCCTGAAGGCTGCCCCCGGCGACACCTTCGGGCGTCTGCAGCAGGGGCAGCGTGCGCGTCGCGCGCGTCAGCTCCGCCGGTAGGCAGTCCATGCCGATACAGCCGTTTTCCGCCAGCGCCACGGCGTAGCGCAGGGTGTTAAGCAGCTGGCGGATGTTCCCCGGCCACGGACAGGCCAGCAGCGCCTCCAGCGCCTGCGGTTGCAGGTAGGCGCCTTGCTGCTCCGCCTCCAGCAGCGTGCGGATCAGCCAGGCCTTGTCGCTGCGTTCACGCAGGGCCGGCAGGCGGACCACGGCGGCACCGAGTCGGTAGTAGAGGTCTTCGCGAAAGCTCTTGGTCTGGATCATCGCCTGCAGGTCCTGGTGTGTCGCGGAGATCACCTGGACGTCCAGCGGAACCGGCTCCTCGGCGCCGAGGGCGAAGATTTCCCGCTCGGCGAGCACCCGCAACAGGCGCGTCTGCAGGTGCGCCGGCATGTCGCCGATCTCGTCGAGAAACAGGGTGCCGCCGTTGGCCAGCTCCAGCTTGCCCTTCATGCCCTTGCGGTTGGCGCCGGTGAAGCTGCCGCTGCGGTAGCCGAACAATTCGCTCTCGATCAGGGTTTCCGGAATCGCCGCGCAATTGAGCGCGACGAATGGCCCGCGCGCGCGCCGGCTGGCGGCATGGATAGCGCGGGCGAAGGCTTCCTTGCCGGTGCCGGTTTCGCCCTCCAGAAGGATCGGCAACCCCTTGTCCAGCAGCTTGCGCAGACGCTGCACGCTGGCCTGCAGACCGGCGTCGCGACCGCTGAGCTGCTCGAGATCGGGCGAGGCGGGCTTCGACCGGTTCGGCTCGCCGTTCGGTGCGACGTAGGAGCCGACCGGGCGCGTAGCCGCAGGTGCGCCGGCCGGGATGCGCAGCGCGACTTCGATCAGCGCTTCCTCGTCCAGGGTCCGCAGCATCAGACTCCGCGCGCCGCCCTTGCTGAGGTCCAGTAACTCGTCGAGCCGTAGCGGCAGCAGGCTGTCGATGGCCCGGCCGATCAGCTGGCGGCCCTTCTGGTGGGCAACGAAAGCGGCATGGTTGGCGCCGACGACGTTGCCGCCTTCGTCCAGCGCCAGCAGTTGCTCGCTGGCCAGGTCGCTGATCTCGTCGCGCGGTTTCAGCGCAAGGGTCAGGCAGTCGCGATAGCTGTGGCGGAAGTAGGCGTTCTCGATCATCCGCGCGTACATGACCACCAGTTGCAGGGTCAGGTGCTGGGCTTCCTTGGGGCCGTCCATGTCCAGGCAGGAGGCATTCAGGCAACCCTTGAGCTTGCCCAGCGGGTCGAAGATCGGCGAGACCGAGCAACTCATCCGCGCGTTGGCCGCCAGGAAGTGCTCCTCGCGGTGAATGGTCAGCGCGTGTTGCGACACCAGCGAGGTGCCGATGCCGTTGGTGCCGACCACTGATTCGTCCCAGCGTGCGCCGACGATCAGCCCGGACTGGGTGTAGGGATCGCGTTGCGCAGGCAGGCGCGAATCCAGCGTGATGCCGTTCTCGTCGCTGAGCAGCACGGCGAAGCCGGCCTGGGCGACGCGTTTGGACAGGCCGGTGACGCCTTGCCCGGCGATCGCCAGGTATTCCTGATTGAGCTCCTGGTGGCGACGGATCTCGGCGGCGGTGAGGATGACCTTCTCGTTGCGCCCGCGCGGGTTGAGGCCGTGCTGAACGATGCTGCGGTGCCAGGATTGGGCGATCACGCCCTCCGGACGTACCGAGCGCTCGGCGAAATGATCGAGGATGAAACGGTTCAGGTCCTGACTGCCCGGATGGGCCAACGGCGAAGGGTTCATGGCGACTCCAACTGCTGGCGCTCGGTCCACGCATCGGCGGACGAGCTGTCCTGTTCTTGTTGTTGCGACACAAGGTGCCCGGTACTTCCTCAGCCTAACTCTACAGGCAGCCCACGACCATTCCGCCTGCCCATTGGTCGGGTTCCCCCGCCAACCCTGCCTTCCAGGGTGCGACACCTGTCGCACGCCTGCACCACTGCACGTCATCGCCTCATTGGGAACGGGGTGCGGCAATCAGGCCGTTTCTTGCCTGACATCAGTGTCGGTGGAGATCGCCGGGAGTAGCTTCGGTGCGGCATACAAACACAGTCCTGCGAAAAGCACAGGAGGAGCACCCTGATGAGCAGCACGTTCTTCATCCCCGCGGTAAACATGATGGGCAGTGGCAGTCTCGAAGAGGCCATGCTGGCCATCCGCAACTTCGGATTCCGTCACGCTCTTATCGTCACCGATGCAGGTCTCGCGAAGGCCGGCGTGGCCGACAAGGTCGCCGCCCTGTTGTCGGCGCAGGACATCCAATCCAGCCTGTTCGATGGCGCGCAGCCCAACCCCACCGTCGGCAACGTCGAGAAGGGCCTGGCCCTGCTGCAACAGAAAGGCTGTGACTTCGTCATCTCCCTCGGTGGCGGCTCGCCCCACGACTGCGCCAAGGGCATCGCCCTGTGCGCCAGCAACGGCGGCAAGATCGCCGACTACGAGGGCGTCGATCAGTCGGCGAAGCCCCAGCTGCCGCTGGTGGCGATCAACACCACCGCCGGCACCGCCAGCGAGATGACACGTTTCTGCATCATCACCGACGAAAGCCGCCACGTGAAAATGGCCATCGTCGACCGCAACGTGACCCCGATCCTCTCGGTGAACGACCCGTCGCTGATGGTCGGCATGCCGGCCGGGCTGACCGCCGCCACCGGCATGGACGCCCTGACCCACGCAGTCGAGGCCTACGTTTCCATCGCCGCGACGCCGATCACCGATGCCTGTGCCCTGAAAGCGGTGACGCTGATCTCGCAGAACTTGCGCCAGGCGGTGAAAGACGGCAAGAACATGGAGGCACGCGAGGCGATGGCCTACGCGCAATTCCTCGCCGGCATGGCGTTCAACAACGCCTCGCTGGGTTACGTGCACGCCATGGCGCACCAGCTCGGCGGTTTCTACGACCTGCCGCACGGCGTGTGCAACGCGGTGTTGCTGCCGCACGTGGAAAGCTTCAACGCCGCCGTCTGTCCGCAGCGCCTGGCCGATGTGGCGCAGGCTATGGGCGTCGACGTGCAGGGCCTGGACGCCGAGGCCGGTGCCGCGGCCTGCATCGCGGCGATTCGCGCGCTGTCGGCGGACGTCAACATCCCCGCCGGCCTGATCGCCCTCGGTGCCAAGGCCGAGGACATCCCGATCCTCGCCGCCAACGCGCTGAAGGATGCCTGCGGCCTGACCAACCCGCGTCCGGCCAGCCAGGAGCAGATCGAGGCGATCTTCCACGCCGCGCTGTAAGCCTATCGCACGACCAAAACGCGGCCCAGGCCGCGTTTTTTTTGCCTGCGATTCCCTGCAGAGTCCCGTCGTCGAACAGCTGTAGCAGCTCTGCGGCAGTTGTTACCGGCGGGCACTACCGAAGCAGGGCGCTGTCTGCTTCCAAAGTACCATTTCGCTTTTTGCGAAATGGCGCGAACGTGGGGTACCGGAGTTTTTCCGGCCCATAAATCCAAGAGAGGAAACGCCATGTGGACTAAGCCCGAGTACACCGACCTGCGCATTGGCTTCGAAGTGACCATGTACTTCGCCAACCGCTGATCCGTTCCGCCCCGGCCCTGCCGGGGCTTCCTGCTAGGGCTCCCCATGCATATCCAGATTCTCGGTTCCGCGGCGGGCGGTGGCTTTCCGCAGTGGAACTGCAATTGCCGCAATTGCCGCGGCTTGCGCGAAGGCACCCTGAACGCCCGCGCCCGCACCCAGTCCTCCATCGCCCTGTCCGACAACGGCGTCGACTGGATCCTGTGCAACGCGTCCCCCGACATCCGTGCCCAACTCGAAGCCTTCCCCGTACTGCAGCCGGCGCGCAAGTCGCGTGACACGGCGATCGGCGCGATCATCCTGCTGGACAGCCAGATCGACCACACCACCGGGCTGCTCAGCCTGCGTGAAGGCTGCCCGCACGAAGTCTGGTGCACGGAGATGGTCCACCAGGACCTGACCACCGGCTTTCCGCTGTTCAACATGCTCGAACACTGGAACGGCGGCCTGCGCTGGAACCCCATCGGCCTGGACGGCAGCTTCGTCATTCCAGTGTGCCCCGGCCTGCGTTTCACCCCGGTTCCCCTGCGCAGCGCGGCGCCGCCGTACTCGCCGCATCGCCACGACCCGCATCCGGGCGATAACCTCGGCCTGCTGGTGGAGGACCTGAACGGCGGCGGTACGCTGTTCTATGCGCCGGGGCTTGGCCAGGTCAGCGATGCGTTGCGCCAGACCATGGCCCGCGCCGACTGCTTGCTGGTGGACGGTACGCTGTGGCGCGATGACGAGATGCGTGTCTGCGAGGTCGGCGACAAGCTCGGCAGCGAGATGGGGCATCTGCCGCAGAGCGGGGAGGGCGGCATGCTCGAACTGCTCGACGGACTGGCCGCGCCGCGCAAGGTGCTCATCCACATCAACAACACTAATCCGATCCTCGACGAGGACTCCGCCGAGCGCGCGCAGCTGGCTGCGCATGGCGTGGAAGTCGCATTCGACGGAATGAGCATCACCCTGTAGATGCGCGCCGCGCATCGCCGTATGAACAGTGCCGCCAACGCTGCGCCCGCGCAGCCCGGGAGAGCGGCGTCGCCACGGAGTGCTTCGATGTCCATGACTGCCATGACCCCCGCTGAATTCGAGCAGGCGCTGCGCGCCAAGGGCGCCTACTACCATATTCATCATCCCTACCATCGGGCGATGTACGAGGGGCGTTCCAGCCGCGAGCAGATCCAGGGCTGGGTCGCCAACCGCTTCTATTACCAGGTGAACATCCCGCTCAAGGACGCCGCGATCATGGCCAACTGCCCGGATCGCGACACCCGCCGAGAGTGGGTGCAGCGCATCCTCGACCACGACGGCGCGCCCGGCGAGGAGGGTGGCATCGAAGCCTGGCTGCGCCTTGGCGAGGCGGTGGGGCTGGATCGCGAGCAGATTCTCTCGCAGGAGCTGGTGCTGCCGGGCGTGCGCTTCGCGGTGGACGCCTACGTCAACTTCGCCCGCCGCGCGAACTGGCAGGAGGCGGCGAGCAGCTCTCTGACCGAGCTGTTCGCGCCGCAGATTCACCAGTCGCGGCTGGACAGCTGGCCGCAGCACTACCCGTGGATCGACCCCGCCGGTTACGACTACTTCCGCAATCGTCTGAGCCAGGCGCGGCGCGACGTCGAGCACGGCCTGCGGATCACCCTGGCGCACTACACCACGGCCGAATCGCAACAACGCATGCTGGATATCCTCCAGTTCAAGCTGGACATCCTCTGGAGCATGCTCGACGCCATGAGCATGGCCTATGAGCTGGAGCGCCCGCCGTACCATACGGTCACCGGCGAGCGGGTCTGGCACAAGGGGATCGCGCTATGAGGCGTCGAACCGTAGGGTGCGCCGTGCGCACCAACGTCTCCGTCTGCATATCTCGCGGTGCGCACGGCGCACCACACGGGAGATGCCCATGACCTCCCTGGCGCGAGTACCGGCGCTGCGCCGCGGCTACCGCTTCCAGTTCGAGCCGGCACAGGACGCCCACGTGCTGCTCTATCCGGAGGGGATGATCAAGCTCAACGGCAGTGCCGCGGAAATCCTCAAGCAGGTGGATGGCCAGCGCGACACCGCCGCCATCGTCGCCGCGCTGATCGCGCAGTTCCCCGATGCGCCCGACCTGGCGCCGGATGTTCTCGAATTCTTGGATATCGCCCATGCAAAGCACTGGATCGAGTTTCGCTAAACCGGGCCACACGCCCGGGCCGCCGCTCTGGTTGCTGGCCGAGCTGACCTACCGTTGTCCGCTGCAATGCCCGTACTGCTCCAACCCGCTGGACTTCGCCCAGCAGGGCGCCGAGCTGAGCACGGCGGAGTGGATCGAGGTTTTTCGCCAGGCCCGTGAGCTGGGTGCGGCGCAGCTGGGCTTTTCCGGCGGCGAACCGCTGGTGCGCCAGGACCTTGCCGAGCTGATCAAGGCGGCGCGCGACCTGGGTTATTACACCAACCTGATCACCTCCGGCATCGGCCTGACCGAAAAACGCATCGCCAGCTTCAGCGAGGCGGGGCTGGACCATATACAGATCAGTTTCCAGGCCGCCGACGAAGAGGTTAACAACCTGCTCGCCGGCTCGAAGAAGGCGTTCGCTCACAAGCTGGAAATGGCCCGCGCGGTGAAGGCCCACGGCTATCCGATGGTGCTCAACTTCGTCACCCACCGGCACAACATCGACCGCATCGAGCGGATCATCGAGCTGTGCATCGAGCTGGAAGCGGACTTCGTCGAACTCGCCACCTGCCAGTTCTACGGCTGGGCCGAACTCAACCGTGCCGGCCTGCTGCCGACCCGCGAGCAGCTGCAGCGCGCCGAGCGCATCACCAACCAGTGGCGCGACAAGCTCGAGGCGCAGAACCACCCTTGCAAGCTGATCTTCGTCACCCCGGACTATTACGAGGAGCGCCCCAAGGCCTGCATGAACGGTTGGGGCAACCTGTTCCTCGACATCACCCCGGATGGCACCGCGCTGCCGTGCCACAGCGCGCGGCAACTGCCGGTGCAGTTTCCCAACGTGCGCGAGCACAGCCTGGCGCACATCTGGCACGACTCGTTCGGCTTCAACCGCTTTCGTGGCGATGACTGGATGCGCGAGCCGTGCCGCTCCTGCGACGAGAAGGGCAAGGATTTCGGCGGTTGTCGCTGCCAGGCGTTCATGCTTACCGGTGACGCGACCAATGCCGACCCGGTGTGCAGCAAGTCCGCACAGCATGGCCTGATCCTCGACGCGCGCCGCGAGGCCGAAGAAGCCGCGCTCGGCATGGACCAGCTGCAATTTCGCAACGAGCGCGCCTCACGCCTCATCGCCAAGGCCTGACGGTCGGTTGCCCATGTCCCGCGTGAGCACCGCCCACCGCTACGGATTCTGGCCCAGCCGCTGGAGCGCCGGGAACGCCGCCGCGGCCAGCCGCGATTTCGCCGAGCTGCGCGCCGGACATGGCGGCGTGCTGTGGATCGAGTTCGACCCCGCGGATGCGCGCAGCACCCTGTGGTTTCACCGCGCTGGCGAGCGCCGTTGCCTGTCGCCGGCTGGCGTTTCGCTGCGCAGCCGGGTTTATGAATACGGTGGCGGCGCGTTCTGCGTGACCCGCGACGGTGTCGCCTTCGTCGGCGAGGCGGATCAGCAGGTCTATCGGCAGGCCCTGGACGGCGATCCCCAGGCGCTCACCGACTGCGCCGCGCGCCGCTACGGCGATCTGCAGCACGATGCGTTCGGCGATGCGATATTCGCCGTCGAGGAAGAGCACGGCGATTCGCGCGTGCGGCACCGGATCGTCTCCCTGTCATTGCGCGATGGCGCCCGCGAGGTCGTCATCGAGGGGGCGGATTTCTACGCCGCACCCACGCTTCGCGCCGATGGCCGTCGGCTTGCCTGGATCGAATGGAACCGCCCGGAGCAACCCTGGACCGCCACCCGGCTGTGCGTCGCCGAGCGCGACGCGGACGGGCGCTGGGGCAGCCCGCGCTGCCTGGCCGGTGCGGAGGGTGGCACATCGCTGCAGCAGCCGCGGTTCGCCCAGGATGGTCGCCTGCATTGCCTGAGCGATGCCGGCGGCTGGTGGCAGCCGTGGGTGGAGTGGGGCGGCCAGTGGCAACGGCTGGACGACAGGGCGATCGCACAGTCGGACCATGCCGCCGCACCCTGGCAATTGGGCGCCTGCAGCTACCTGCCACTGGCGAGCGGCCTGCTGCTGAGTCGTTTCGAGGACGGTTTCGGCGTGCTGGCCGAGGCCACGTCCGCCGGCGAACGACGTCTCGCCGAGGCATTCACGCGCTTCCGCCAGGTCGCCGCGGACGACCGGCATTTCTTTGCGATTGCCGCCTCGCCCGAACGCAGCAGCGCGATCCTCGCCATCCAACGGGACGGTGGCGCGGTCGCCGTGCTCGCGGGCGGCGAGGTGATTCTGGGGGAGGGCGATCTGGCTCGTCCCGAGGCGCTGTGCTTTCCCAGCGGCAAGGGCGAAGCGCACGCGTTCTTCTACCCGCCGCGCAATGCCGACTGCCGCGCCATCGACAACGAAAAGCCACCGCTGGTGGTGTTCCTCCATGGCGGGCCGACGTCGGCGTGCTACCCGGTGTTCGATCCGCGCATCCAGTTCTGGACCCAGCGTGGTTTCGCCGTCGCCGATCTCAATTACCGCGGCAGCAGCGGTTTTGGTCGCGACTATCGCAACAGCCTGAGGACGCAGTGGGGCGTCAGCGACGTGCAGGACGCCTGCAGCCTGCTGCAGTATCTGGCGCAGCGCCGCCTCGTCGACGCGCGCCGTGCCTTCATTCGCGGCGGCAGCGCGGGCGGCTACACGGCGCTCTGTGCTTTGGCGTTCGCCGATGCCTTCCGTGGCGGCGCCAGCCTCTATGGTGTCAGCGATCCGCTGGCGCTGGGCCGGGTTACGCACAAGTTCGAGGCCGACTATCTGAACTGGCTGATCGGCGATCCGCAGCGCGATACCGAGCGTTACGCGGCGCGCACCCCGTTGCTGCACGCGCAGCAGATCAGCGCGCCGGTGATCTTCTTCCAGGGCGGGCGCGATGCGGTGGTGCTGCCCGCGCAGACCGAGGCGATGGTCGAAGCGTTGCGACGCAACGGCATTGCCGTCGAGTACCACCTGTATCCCGACGAGCGCCACGGCTTTCGCCAGGCCGCGCACCTGGCCGAGGTGCTGGAGTGCGAGTGGCGCTTCTACCAGGCGCTGCTCTGATCGGCCCCGGTTGCCCTTGGTGAACGCGGGCATCACCGATATGCTCACTGCCTCCTTTCTCCAGCGCCGTCTTCCGATGCCCACACTGAAACGTCTGCTTCCCCTGGCCCTGCTCCTGCTGCTGTCCGCCTGCTCGAGCGAGCCGGTTCTTTCGCCGATCACCTCGCGTCTTCCCGAACGGGTCGAGTTGAGCGATGTGCCGTTCTTCCCGCAGAACGCCTTCCAGAGCGCCCCGGCGGCGATGGCCAGCATGCTCCTGCAGCGCGGCGTGAACACCGACCCCGGCCTGCTCAAGGACCGCGTCTACATCGTCGGTCGCGACGACATGCGGCCGGCGATGGTCGCCACTGCGGAAGCCCACGACATGCTGGTGTATCCATTGCAGCCGACGATGGACGCGCTGCTCGGCGAGGTGGCGGCGGGCAACCCGGTGCTCGTGCTGCAGAACATCGGCATGGACATGTGGCCGGAATGGCATTACGCGGTGGTGGTTGGCTACGACCTGCACAAGCAGACGCTGACGCTGCGCTCCGGCGGTTCGCGCCGGCTGCAAAGCGATTTCGCGGCGTTCGAGAAGACCTGGAAAAGCAGCGAGCGCTGGGCTGTGCTGACGCTGCCCGCCAGCCTGTTGCCGGCCAGTGCGCAGCGCCCGGTCTGGCTCAAGGCCGCGGCAGAACTGAAGGAGGCCGGCCGTGCCGACGCCGCGCAGCGCGCCTACCGCACGGCGGCCGAACGCTGGCCGACGCAAACGACCGCGCAGTGACGAAAAGACGGGGCTTACGAGCCCCGTTTTTCATTCGCCTTCAGAGGCCGAACTTGTCGCGCAGCGTGTAATACCAGGCGCCCAGCGCACTGAACGGCACCTGCAACAGCCGACCGCCGGGGAAGGGGTAATGCGGCAGCCCGGCGAAGGCATCGAAGCGTTCGGCCTGGCCGCGCAGCGCTTCGGCCAGGACCTTGCCGGCCAGGTGCGTGTAGGTCACGCCATGCCCGCTGCAGCCCTGGGAGTAGTAGATGTTGTCGCCCAGGCGGCCGACCTGCGGCAGGCGTGAGAGGGTGAGCAGGAAGTTGCCGGTCCAGGCGAAGTCGATCTTCACGTCTTTGAGCTGCGGGAAGGTCTTGAGCATCTTCGGCCGGATGATCGCCTCGATGTTCGCCGGGTCGCGGGCGCCGTAGACCACGCCACCGCCGTAGATCAACCGACGATCGCCGGAGAGGCGATAGTAGTCCAGCAGGTAGTTGCAGTCCTCCACGCAGTAATCCTGGGGCAGCAGCGAGCGCGCCAGGTCCTCGGACAGCGGCTCGGTGGTGATCACCTGGGTACCGCACGGCATAGATTTCGCGGCCAGCTCCGGGATCAGGTCACCCAGGTAGGCGTTGCCGGCGACCACGACGAACTTCGCCCGTACACGACCCCGAGGCGTGTGCACGACCGGATTGGCTCCGCGCTCGATGCGTGTGGCGGGTGATTGCTCGTGGATCGTGCCGCCAAGGGATTCCACCGCCGCGGCTTCGCCAAGCGCCAGGTTCAATGGGTGGATATGCCCGCCGCTCATGTCCAGCAAGCCGCCGAGGTAGTTGTCGCTGGCCACCACGTCGCGAATGCCTTCACGGTCGAGCAGTTTTAGTTGGTTATGGCCATAGCGCTCCCAGAGCGCCTTCTGCGACTCAAGGTGACCCATCTGCTTGGCGCTCAGCGCAGCGAAGACGCCGCCGTCCTTGAGATCGCAGGCGATGCCGTAGGTGGCGATCCGCTCACGGATGATGCGCCCGCCCTCGAACGCCATCTCGCCGAGCAGCCGTGCCTGCTGTGCGGGCAGCGTGCGCTCGATGACGTCAATGTCGCGGCTGTAGCTGTTGACGATCTGCCCGCCGTTGCGCCCGGACGCACCGAAACCCACTTTCGCCGCTTCCAGGAGGGTCACGCGGAAACCGTTCTCCAGCAGGAACAGGGCTGTCGACAGGCCGGTATAGCCGGCGCCGATGACGCACACGTCGGTTTGCACCTCGCCATCCAGCGCCGGGCGCGGCGGCACCGGGTTGGCGGAGGCGGCGTAATAGGACTGCGGGTAGGCTGTGTGCGACATATTGGAGTCTCTGTTCTTTATTTTTTACGGATGAGTCGATGCTAACCGAGAAGCTCACTCCGCCGCCAGCGCTGTTCGGTTCACTTCGAGTTTTAAAAAACACGGTTTTTTCAGCACGTTAGCGAAAAAATGGTTGACACCCCTGCGGCGCTCCGTAAAATGCGCGGCCAATGCAGGCACATAGCTCAGTTGGTTAGAGCACCACCTTGACATGGTGGGGGTCGTTGGTTCGAATCCAATTGTGCCTACCAAACAAAACCCGTACTGCGCGGGGCTTAGAAGGCGATCCGAAAGGGTCGCCTTTTTTGTTTTGGGCAATCATTGGGAATAGATTGGGAAAACGCACCACCCGATCTACAGCTTCAACCCCGCCTGAACCCTCGTGAAATGAGCCTCCTGCTTCACGTGCCCTCCCTGGTAATAAGCGGTCATTTCCCCGTCAGCGTGACCCATCAGCGCCTGCACATACTCCAGCGGATACCCCTGCTGTTCGTAGAGCCAGGCACCGAGCGCGCGGAGTTCATGCACGGTCGGTCGGGCTCGTGGGTCCTCGATTTGGTCGTAGGCATGAGCCGCGTCGCGGGCTTTCCGAAACTCGTTCGTCAGGTAGTTTTCGGTAATTGCTGACCAATGCTGCTTCGCGTCGATCTGCTCGCGGCGGCGCGCCATCGGCCGGTAGCGGAGTAGGGTGGGGCCGGCGATCGGATCCGCCAGGCATTCCTGGACTACGGCGCGCAGGTCAGGACCCATTTCGATCTCCAAGTGGATAGGATTCTCGTAGCCGGCGGTTTTCCCAGTGCTGACTCTGATGATGCCTTCCGCCATATCGACAGCGGTGCGCTGCCATGTCACCAGATCCTCGCGCCGCTGCAGGCTGAGCAGCGCCAGGCGGATCGCGCGCCGCAGCCAGTCCGGTGTTGTGTCCGCGGAGAGGATCTTCTGCACGCCCTCCAGGGTGTGGCGCTGGCGTTTCTTCTCGGCCTCCTTCTTCTTCAGCGTCATATCGGCGACGTTGCGTTCGGCCAACCCCTTGGCCACGGCGAAGTCCCAAACCTGGATCAGCAGCCCGCGGTGCTTGGTGTAAGCGTTGTTCGTGAACTGGTCGAGATAGTCGGCCATGGCGAGCACGTCGATCTGCCCGACCAATTTCCCGCTGAAGTCGGCGCGGTAGCGCTCCAGCTTGATGCGCACCTCTTTCGCCGTCGACTCCGCGAGCCCGCGAGAGGGCATCCGCGGCAAAACGCTTCGGGAAAGAGCCAACGGGATGGCTCCGTACTATCGATACCGTTGAATACATGAGTGCCTTGGCTGAGGCTCTGTTCGGTAAAGGTGTCTCGGAGACAGATTTAGAGAAGCTTCGCTCGATGAACACCAGGAGCAAGGAGGCCAAGGCCTTCACCCTGGCGCTTGCCAAGACCACCGGCCTCGTGATCACCCAGGCCGGTCGCGGCGGAGGCACATGGCTTCACCCGAAGCTGGGAGTGGCATTCGCAAGATGGCTTGATCTGAAATTCTCGGTTTGGTGCGATCTGCACATCGATGCGCTTCTCCGCGGCGAGTTGGACGAGAAGAAGCAGTTCGACGATGCATGTCTGCGGCTCTCGAAAGGGCAACAGGCCGCCAGCGCGAATGGGAGAGCGCTGGCACGGTGGCGATTCCAGAAGCCGGGGCTGGCGCATCAAGTTGATTATTGGCGCGGTCAGCTGCAACTCACCCTCGGGGTGTAGCCGCCCAGCCTTCGATTGGGTTGCCAAGATTTCGCAGTAGCGCCCCAGCCAAGCGCTGGGTTTCGGTGCTGCTGGTGCGGTGGTAGATTCCCTTGAACTTCAGGGGAGGGACCCTATGTCAGAGCCGACAATCAAATTAGACGTCGTCGAGAAAGCACGCGCTATCAATCAGGCAAACCGCCGCGCGTCGGCGACGAGCAGCTATCTTGCAGCCGCAACAAAAGGGCTTGATGGAGTGCAGCCTGTTGTAGTTGTCGACGTGCACATGCGCTTCGGTTCGATGTTGATGTTCATGATCAAGTGGGCAATTGCATCTATTCCTGCGTTTCTAATACTGCTGTTGATTGGCTGGATCGTGACCAGGTTATTCGGTGGGCCACTGATCGCCCTTTCGTGACAGTTGCACACCCAAACAACCCGCTTCGGCGGGTTTTTTATGCCCGGAGGAAACATGCAAGAAACCAATAGCCGCGAGATCATCGTGAACGGGCAGCCCGTCGTCTGCCGAGAGCTGACGGTGCTTCAGGTTCGGGACTGGTTGAAGGACACAGCCCAGGAAACCGACCCCTTCGAGGCCATGCTGTTCAGCGACTGCACCCTAGGTGATGTCAAGCGCATGACCAGTCTGACTGACGATGCCATCAATGCGATGCGGCCAAGCCAAGTCGAGGACGTGATCGGCGTTTGCAAGGAGCTGAATCCTCATTTTTTCGGCCTTCTGGGCGGCTGACCAAGGTCGCTCAACAGGCCAAAAGCTAGCTGATCTGGATGCCACGTTGAACGCCATGGTCCGGCTGGGCCACGTTCACGCCCCTTACTCGTCGGTTGGCTCATCGGGCAGGCTGCCAGCAGCTACGTGACCGAATGGGATCACTGGATCGCCTTCGGTCTCCTGTTGCTGCTCGGCCTGCACATGATCTACGCCGGCTTGAAACCGGAAGCTGGCGCGCCCGAGGGCGGGGCCGCGCAGCATTCGTTCTGGGTTCTCGCCGCGACGGCGGTCGCTACCAGCATCGATGCGCTGGCCGTAGGCGTGGGGCTGGCGTTCGTGGATGTGAACATCGCCGTCGCGGCGCTGGCAATCGGCTTGGCGACCATGACGATGGTGACGTTGGGAACGCTGCTGGGCCGGGTGCTGGGCGCGATGGTGGGGCGGCGCGCGGAAATTGCCGGGGGGATCGTTCTGATCCTGGTTGGCGGCACCCTTCTCTATGAGCATCTGAGTGGCGCCTGAGGCGCGCCACTCCTGTTTCCGCGACAGGACATTCCGAACTCGCGCGTAATCGATGCGTCGTAGTTGTGCATTTCGCGGTCCGCCGCGAGTTCTGAAGAGTCGTTGGAGTCACGTGTGCAGAAGAAGATCAAACCGAAACCCCTGATGATCGCGGCCACGCCGTTGCTGTGTTGTGGCGTGGCCTTCGCGGCGGTGGGGATGGGCGGCGGAGGCGACACTTTTCTGTACATGGCGCCGGCGTTTCTCGTGCCGGGTTTCCTGCTGCTGGCATTCTCCATGCGCAGGCGGTAGTGCCGTCCTGAGGGGGCCAGGACTCCACCCAGGCGACTGATTTCGGAACGCGCAGCCGGCGGCGGCCTCAAACGGGTACAGGTCTATTCCAGGCCGGGTGAGGAGGTCGCTATGAGTACGGAATCGAACGAGGGGAAAGGGCATCAGGATCTCGGCGAGGGGTCGCTGATCAACGATCCTGGCAACGAGGACCCCGGTTCGATCATCGAGGACGCGCCAGTGCCTCTGAAAAACGATCCCGATGCAAAACCGCCGATGCAGAAACAGGTCGAGCCGCCCTATGACCTGCCCAAAGCGCACATCGGCGGTGAAGGCCGGAAGGCGGATAGCTGATCCGGGCAATCGGCGGTCCTGGCATGCGCTCGGGAGCAAATTTCACCGGCGGGTGTCTGACCCTGTGTCCTCTCTTGGTTAAATGAAGGAGTCACTATGAAGCATTGGATGTTTGCTGCGTTCTGCTTGCTGGGCCTCGCCGGCTGTGCCAGCGATTACGTGATCAGTACCAATGACGGTCAGATGATCACCGCACACGGCGAGCCTAAGCTGGACGAAGACAGCGGCCTCTACGAGTACGAAGACGCTGACGGCCGTACCCAGCAGATTCCGCTGACGCAAGTGAAACAGGTGATGGAACGCTGAGTTTCCTGCAACCGAGAAGCCCCGCCGATGCGGGGCTTTTTTATGGCCTCGCCGCGGCCAGAATCCCATTGACGCCTGGCGTGGTCCTTGCAGAAGACGTTGAAAGCTCCGGGTACGCGCCATTTCTCTGGCGACGCCCTGCACTGCAAAAGGAACCCAGCATGAGCATCATCTCCGGCGGCGCGGCGGGCTACTACTCGGCGAATGCGTCTTCGCTGTATGGCCAGAAGACCACGGCGACAAGCGCTCTGGAGGCCTCGACGGCGAGTCTCGCGAACAAGGCCGCGTCTACGACCTCCGGGCATTCGTCGACCGTTACGCTCTCCAGTGCGGGCCAGCAATCCAATGCGCTGAGCAACTACTACGCGCAGTTCTTTCCCAGTCGAACCGGAATGACTTCGGATGCGTTGGTTCGCAGCGGCATCAGTCCGGGCTCCGTTTCCAGCTCGCAGGGCAAGACACTGGCGGACGTCGCTACCGACGCGCGCAGTCGCATGGATGCCAACTACGCGACGATGAAGGCCAATGGCACACCTTACGATGCGAACAGCCCGGGCAATGTCGACACCATTTCACTGATGGGTAACCTCGACCGTCGCTCGCTGTATTCGGTCAGCGAGAACGTCGGTGGGCTGTTCTCCGGGCAGGAGCAGAAAGCCGCGAGCTCCCTGATGAAGCAGCAGCTGTCGCTGGCTATGGGCGAATTCGTTGGCCCGGCGGACAGCCAGGCGCAGTTCGTCGATCCATACGCCGGGGACGAGACGGCGCGCAATCTCGCTGGTGCGAAATTCCTCGCTGCCGTGAGTAGCGACGAGAAGACTTCGACCGCTTGGAATCAGGAGAAGGCTCCCATCGAGACGGCCCTTCGCACGGCTTCGCTCAAGGAGCAGGTCTCGAAACCTCTGCCGAACCTGTTCGACCTGATGTCCGCGAGCGGGAAGGAAAACGGGGGCACGTCCGGCGAAGGCGGGTTTCCCTCCTTGCAGGACATAAAGGCGACCAACAGCTCGCTGCTGGCGCGGGTTTGAGCGAGTCTGGCCGGTGCCTCACGCGCCTGCGAAGCAGGGTGGCAGCGTTCCGCCAACCTTTGGTTGGGCAATTATCGAGCGTTTTGGCCGCTCTTAACCCTGGACATAACTGAACGGGTAACGGGCTATGGGCTATCGAGTGATAGGTGCTACGCGCGTTTGGTCTAGTGCTGTGCAGGACAGTGACGGCATCAAGGCGTTCGTCATGCTCAGAGGACGTACCGCCGAACAGTCGGCGGCATTCCAGGTGACCCGTACGAAGGATTTCGCCAGCCTCGTCGAGGCGGAATGCGCGGCGGCGGCCATCATCGATCAGATTGCCGGCATCGAAGGGGGCGAGATCCACTTCTATTAGGTTCTGGCTGAATTTGGATCTGTCGATTGTCGACAATGGTTGCTGACGATACAGTATCGCTGCGGCATCCAGCCGCGGGCCGTATGCGGTCAATCCAGCAGCAGGGTTTCGTAGTTGAGCAATCTGAGTTTGTCCGAGGACGACGTGCGTCAAGCATTGGGCCTCATCCCCGCCGCACCGAAGAAACAGAAAAAAGAAAAATCGCCTAATCCCTTCACCTACACCCTGGTCGAGTTGAGCGTCCGTAAGAATGGCGGCCCGCCGTTCCGCTTCGAGCACCGCTCGCGCTCGATCAGCCGGCTGACCGCTCAGTTGGAAGCCGAAAAGGCCGCCCGCGCCCAAGGGTTGGATGTCTGGGTGCTTCTGGACATCCGGCAGGAGTCGAAGTAGCCGGCGCGCCTGGCGATCATTCACGCCAGTCGGGATCGTAGTTCCGGGAAGCCCGGCCCAGACCGGGCTCGTACGGTCACTCGATCGCTTTGGCTTGCTCTACGCCGGCGGATGTCAGCTTTACGGGCAATTCCAGGGACTGGTCGTTCACCGCGCCGGGCAGGATGGTACCTCCCTGAATCAATCCGCGTTCCTGCAAATCGGCCAAACAGTCCACGACGGCCTGCTGGCCTCGATAGTTGTCCAGGACTTCCTTGCCGAGTCCTGCTGGATGAGCATGCAGCAGCCGGGTGAGTACTTCATTCCAGAGTGCTTGTTCGATGGCCATGAGAGCCTCCATCAGTCTGTGGGTGGGTGATGCCTCATGGATTCGGACAGCCTTTGCCGCGACGGTTTCATTGAATTCGACGTGCGGAGCGCGCGTTTGCCCACCTTTCAGCTGCCGCTCAGCGGTCCATTGGCATTCCCTTGATCCTTGGTTCGTCCGGTTTCACTGGCGGGCGCGGAGGCGGTGGAGGCGGCCATGATCCCGGTGGCTTTCCCCAGTGACCGGGTGGCGGCGGGTAATAATCGTGCCGGTAGGGCACATGGCGCTGGTAGCTGCGGTAGCTCTCGGAAATGACGCCTTGCACGTCCGGGGCCGGCGCAGGTGTCGGGGCGACGATGACGATCGGCGGTTGCGCGGGCGCGGGCGCGGCGTCAGTCACCGGCGTGGGTGCCTTTGGCTCTGCCAGCTTGACCGGGTCGCCATCGCCGCTTGGCGGTGGTGGGGCGGTCAGTTCGCTGATGCTGTCCAGGTGTTGCCCGGCCGGGCAGGACGTCTGGGTGAAGTTCACGTTGCCTGCCGCGTCGATGCATTTGAGCACGGTGGTGGCGTGGGTGACGCAGGGCAGATAGGCGAGAACCATGACGATCCAAATGCGCATTGAGGTCTCCCGTGTGACGGGGTTTGTCGGGTTCGTTACGCTGATGGTAAGGCAGTTTCAAAAAGGGAGGTTTGCTTGCGGATATTTTCCTCCCAATGCCGGTTGAACGCATGGATTTAGCTGTTTCTAGCCCTTTCGCTTGTCAGGCAGCGGCGTTTCTGAAAGCATCCGCCCTCCAAAACTTCCAGTGACTCCGGTCCGGTCTGGTTGGCCTTCGGGCTCCAGCCACTGTGAGGCGGGTATACCGCCGGATCGCTTACTGGCTCATCCCAACCCACGTGGCCTTTGGTAGGGGTCACCACTAGGAGAGGAGGCGCCATGCCCATCATCACTCTTCCCGACGGCAGTCAGCGTTCGTTCGATCATCCGGTATCCGTTGCCGAGGTGGCTCAATCCATTGGGGCCGGCCTGGCCAAGGCCACCGTGGCGGGCAAGGTGGACGACCGTCTCGTCGACGCCAGCGATGTCATCGAACATGACGCGCGCCTGCAGATCATCACCCCGAAGGATCAGGAAGGCGTCGAGATCATCCGCCACTCCTGCGCGCACCTGATCGGTCACGCGGTCAAGCAACTCTATCCAACCGCCAAGATGGTGATCGGACCGGTCATCGAAGACGGCTTCTATTACGACATCGCCTACGAGCGTCCCTTCACGCCCGATGACATGGCGGCGATCGAGCAGCGCATGCATCAGCTGATCGACAAGGACTACGACGTCATCAAGAAGATGGCGCCGCGCGCCGAGGTCATCGAAGTGTTCGAGTCCCGTGGCGAGGACTACAAGCTTCGCCTGGTCGAGGACATGCCGAACGAGAAGGCGATGGGGCTCTACTACCACGAAGAATACGTGGATATGTGCCGCGGCCCGCACGTGCCCAATACCCGCTTCCTCAAGGCGTTCAAGCTGACCAAGCTGTCGGGCGCCTACTGGCGCGGCGATGCGAAGAACGAGCAACTGCAGCGTATCTATGGCACCGCCTGGGCCGACAAGAAGCAGCTCGCCGCCTACATCCAGCGCATCGAAGAGGCCGAGAAGCGCGATCACCGCAAGATCGGCAAGCGCCTTGACCTCTTCCATACCCAGGAAGAAGCGCCGGGCATGGTCTTCTGGCATCCCAACGGCTGGAGCATCTATCAGGTGCTCGAGCAGTACATGCGCGTACTGCAGCGCGAGAACGGCTATTCGGAAGTGCGCACGCCGCAGATCGTCGATCGCGTGTTGTGGGAGAAGTCGGGGCATTGGGGCAACTACGCCGACAACATGTTCACCACCGAGTCGGAAAGTCGCGACTACGCGATCAAGCCGATGAACTGCCCGTGCCACGTGCAGATCTTCAACCAGGGCCTGAAGAGCTATCGCGAATTGCCCATGCGCCTGGCCGAGTTCGGCTCCTGCCATCGCAACGAGGCCTCCGGTGCGCTGCACGGCATCATGCGCGTGCGCGGCTTCACCCAGGACGATGCGCACATCTTTTGCACTGAAGAACAGGTGAGCCTGGAGGCGGCTAACTTCATCAAGCTGACCCTGCAGGTCTATGCCGACTTCGGTTTCACCGACGTGATCATGAAGCTCTCCACCCGGCCGGTAAAACGCGTCGGCTCCGACGAAATGTGGGACCGTGCCGAGAAGGCCCTGGCGGACGCACTGGATGCCTCCGGCCTATCCTGGGAGTACCAGCCGGGAGAGGGCGCTTTTTACGGTCCGAAGATCGAGTTCACGCTCAAGGACTGTCTGGGGCGGAACTGGCAGTGCGGAACTCTGCAGTATGATCCGAACCTTCCAGAGCGTCTGGATGCCAGCTACATCAGCGAGGACAATAGCCGTCAGCGCCCGGTGATGCTGCATCGCGCCATCCTGGGCTCGTTCGAGCGTTTCATCGGAATCCTGATCGAGCATTACGAAGGCGCTTTCCCGGCCTGGCTGGCTCCGACTCAGGCAGTGATCATGAACATCACCGACAAACAGGCCGATTTTGCTTCGGAAGTCGAGAAATCTCTGGCTCAAAGCGGGTTTCGTGCCAAGTCCGACTTGAGAAACGAGAAGATCGGCTTTAAAATCCGTGAGCATACTTTGCTCAAGGTTCCCTATCTCTTGGTTGTTGGAGACCGGGAAGTTGAGACACGTTCCGTTGCTGTGCGCACCCGCGAAGGCGTCGACTTGGGCTCCATGCCCCTCGAGCGGTTTCGTGAGTTGCTTGCGCAAGCGGTTTCCCGGCGTGGTCGCCAAGAATCGGAGTAATCACTATTAAGCGTGAAATGAGACAGGATAAGCGAGCTGCACCCAAGGCCCCAATCAACGAGAACATCTCGGCCAGAGAGGTCCGATTGATTGGTGCTGACGGCCAACAGATTGGCGTCGTCTCGATTGATGAAGCGCTTCGCGCTGCTGAAGAAGCCAAACTGGATTTGGTAGAAATCTCTGCTGATGCAGTCCCGCCTGTTTGCCGGATCATGGACTACGGCAAGCATCTCTTCGAAAAGAAGAAGCAGGTTGCAGCGGCCAAGAAGAATCAGAAGCAGCAGCAGATCAAAGAAATCAAGTTTCGACCAGGGACGGAAGAAGGGGATTACCAGGTAAAACTACGCAACCTGGTACGTTTCCTAAATGAAGGGGATAAGGCCAAGGTATCCTTGCGATTCCGCGGCCGAGAGATGGCCCACCAGGAGCTGGGGATGGAGTTGTTGAAGCGGGTCGAAACCGATCTCGCGGAATACGGCGCCGTCGAACAACATCCTAAGATGGAAGGACGCCAACTGATCATGGTCATCGCCCCCAAAAAGCGGAAATAACCACCAGGGCACTGGCAGGCCTTGCGGTTATGTGTAATCACTGAATGCGGAGTATCCGAACATGCCAAAGATGAAGACCAAAAGTGGCGCTGCGAAGCGCTTCAAGAAGACTGCTGCGGGCCTCAAGCACAAGCACGCCTTCAAGAGCCACATCCTTACCAAGATGTCCACCAAACGTAAGCGTCAGCTGCGCGGCACCTCGCTGTTGCATGCATCCGACGTCGCTCGTGTCGAGCGCTCGTTGCGTCTACGTTGATTTCGTTCATCGGTCTGGAGGATTAATTCATGGCTCGTGTTAAGCGTGGCGTCATCGCCCGTGCTCGTCACAAGAAAATTCTGAAACTCGCCAAAGGCTACTACGGCGCACGTTCGCGTGTGTTCCGTGTTGCCAAGCAGGCGGTGATCAAGGCTGGCCAATACGCCTACCGTGACCGCCGTCAGCGGAAGCGTCAGTTCCGCGCTCTGTGGATCGCTCGTATCAATGCTGGTGCTCGTGTCAACGGTCTGTCCTACAGCCGTCTGATCGCCGGTCTGAAAAAAGCGGCCATCGAGATCGATCGTAAAGTTCTGGCCGATCTGGCAGTGAACGAAAAAGCGGCGTTCGCTGCGATTGTCGAGAAAGCCAAAGCCACTCTGGCTTAACTCCCCGACAATCATCGGGTTCGCCCGGTGCTGAACGTCAACGATAGGGGAAGAGCCTGTGCTCTTCCCCTATTTCGTATCTGGAGCCCTGAAATGGAAAACCTGGATGCATTGGTCTCGCAAGCGCTAGAGGCCGTGCAACATAGCGAAGACGTCAATGCCCTGGAGCAGATCCGGGTTCTTTATCTTGGCAAGAAAGGTGAGTTGACCCAGGTGATGAAGACCCTGGGCGATATTCCTGCCGAAGAGCGCCCCAAAGTTGGCGCCCTCATCAATGCCGCCAAGGAGCGCGTCCAGGATGCGCTGAATGCACGCAAGGCAGGGCTGGAGAGCGCTGCGCTGAGCGCCAAGCTGGCTGCCGAGCGTATCGACGTGACGTTGCCTGGTCGCGGCCAGACTACCGGTGGATTGCATCCGGTTACCCGTACGCTGGAGCGTATCGAGGAGCTCTTTGCCGACATCGGTTATGACGTTGCCGAAGGGCCTGAGATCGAAGACGACTACCACAACTTCGAAGCGCTCAACATTCCCGGCCACCACCCGGCTCGGGCGATGCACGACACCTTCTACTTCAATGCCAACATGCTGTTGCGCACCCATACGTCGCCGGTGCAGATCCGCACGATGGAGCAGCAGCAACCGCCGATTCGCATCATCTGCCCTGGTCGCGTTTATCGCTGCGACTCGGATCAGACTCACTCGCCGATGTTCCATCAGGTCGAGGGCTTGGTGATCGACGAGAACGTCAGCTTTGCCGACCTGAAAAGCACCATCGAAGGATTTCTGCGCGAGTTCTTCGAAGAGGAATTGGAGGTCCGCTTCCGCCCCTCCTACTTCCCCTTCACCGAGCCCTCCGCCGAGGTGGATATCCGCCGTGTGGTGAAGAAAAACGGTCAGGAGAGTGCCGGCTGGCTGGAAGTGCTCGGCTGCGGCATGGTCCATCCGAATGTGCTGCGTATGGCAGGCATCGATCCGGATCGTTATCAGGGCTTCGCTTTCGGCATGGGCGCGGAGCGACTGGCGATGCTGCGCTATGGCGTCAACGATCTGCGCTTGTTCTTCGACAACGACCTGCGCTTCCTTGCGCAGTTTCGCTGATCGGCTAAACGAATCGAGCTGCCGCGAGGCAGGTATGCGAGGACGGGCGGTGGCGCAAGGCATCCGCTTCGTTCTCTTGCGGTTTGACCCGGCATGGGCCGAGTGGTCGCCGCCTAGGAGAGCAGAATGAAATTCAGCGAGCAGTGGCTGCGCAGTTGGGTGAATCCATCGGTTTCCCATGATGATCTGGTAGCGCGGCTGTCGATGGTCGGCCTGGAAGTGGACGACGTGATCCCGGTCGCCGGTGCCTTCACTGGCGTCGTCGTGGGCGAGGTGTTGAGCACGGATCAGCATCCGGGTGCCGACAAGCTTCGCGTTTGCCAGGTCAGCGACGGCTCGGCGATTTTTCAGGTCGTGTGCGGCGCGCCCAACGTGCGCCCTGGTTTGAAGATTCCGTTCGCGATGATCGGCGCCGAGCTGCTGGGCGACTTCAAGATCAAGAAGGCCAAGCTACGCGGCGTCGAGTCCAACGGCATGCTGTGTTCGGCTTCCGAGCTGAAGATTAGCGAGGATAACGACGGGCTGATGGAGCTGTCGGCGGACGCGCCGGTAGGTGAAGACCTGCGTACTTACCTTAACCTCGACGATGCGAGCATCGAACTCGGCCTGACGCCCAATCGTGGCGACTGCCTGTCGATTGCCGGTCTGGCCCGCGAAGTCGGCGCTATCTACGGCGCCACCGTGACCCCGGTGGAAGTGGCTGCAGTTCCGGCCAGTCATGATCAGACCGTTTCGGTCGAGGTGGCGGAGCCCAAGGCGTGCCCGCGTTATCTCGGGCGGGTGTTGCGCGATGTCGACCTGGGCAGACCGACCCCGCTGTGGATGGTCGAGCGTCTGCGCCGTTCCGATGTGCGCAGCATCGATGCGGTGGTGGACGTTACCAACTACGTCATGCTCGAACTGGGCCAGCCGATGCACGCCTTCGACCTTGCCGAGATCAACGGCGGTATCCGGGTGCGCATGGCCGAAGCGGGCGAGCAGCTGGTGCTGCTGGATGGTCAGGATGTTGAGTTGCGTCCCGATACGCTGGTGATCGCAGATCATCAGCGCGCACTAGCGATTGCCGGAGTGATGGGTGGCGAGCACAGCGGCGTGAGTGAAAGGACGCGCGACCTGTTTCTGGAAAGCGCCTTCTTCGAACCGATTTCGGTGGCCGGCAAGGCGCGCTCCTACGGTTTGCACACCGATGCCTCGCATCGCTACGAACGTGGCGTCGATTGGCAACTGGCGCGTACCGCGATGGAGCGGGCCACGGCGTTGCTGCTCGATATCGTCGGCGGTTCTGCGGGGCCGGTCGTTGAGGCGGTCAGCGAGGCGGATCTTCCCCAGTCCACCACGGTTGTTCTGCGCGCAGAGCGCATCGAGCAGATGCTTGGCCTGGCAATGCCGGCCGAGGAAGTCGAGCGTTTGCTGAACGGCCTCGAATTGGTCGTGGCTGGCGGTGATGGGCAGTGGAGCGTGTCGGTGCCCAGCCATCGTTTCGACATTTCCCTCGAAGTGGATCTGATTGAGGAGCTGGCCCGCCTTTACGGCTACAACCGTTTGCCGGTGCGTTACCCACAAGCCCGACTGGCCCCCAAGGGAAAGCCGGAGGCAAAGGTTGCACTGAGCAAGCTTCGTCGCCAGTTGGTGGCGCGCGGCTATCAGGAGGCGATCACCTTCAGCTTCATCGACCCGAAGCTGTTCGAGCTCTTCCATCCCGGCGTGGAGCCTCTGCTGCTGGCCAATCCGATTTCCGCCGATCTCGCGGCGATGCGCGTCTCTCTGTGGCCGGGCCTGGTCAAGGCCGTGCAGCACAACCTCAATCGCCAGCAGGATCGCGTGCGCCTGTTCGAGACTGGCCAGCGTTTCATCGGTGCGCTTGATGGGCTGCAGCAGCAGCCCGTTCTATCCGGGGTGATATGCGGTTCGCGTCAGCCCGAGGCCTGGGCGAATAGCCGTGAGCCCGTTGATTTCTATGACCTCAAGGCTGACGTGGAAGCGCTGCTGGCGGTGGCTGGCGCGGGCGATGCATTCAGCTTCGGGCCGGCTGAGCACGCGGCGCTTCACCCCGGGCAGACTGCTCGCGTCGAGCGCGACGGGCGTCTGGTCGGCTTCCTTGGGGCGCTGCATCCCGAGCTCGGTAAAGCCTTGGGTCTGGAGAAGCCCGTCTTCCTCTTCGAGGTGTTATTGAGCGAAGTGGTCCAGGGGCGTCTGCCGGCATTCGGCGAGCTGTCCCGCTTCCCCGAAGTGCGCCGTGATCTTGCCTTTATCGTGGATCGCGATCTGCCTTCGCAAGAAGTGCTTTCGGCCATTCGTGAGCGGGGAGGGGAATTCCTGACCGACCTCAGGCTATTTGACGTGTATGACGGTAAAGGTATTGATCCGCATAGAAAAAGCCTCGCCGTCGGCTTGACCTGGCAGCATCCATCACGCACTCTTAATGACGATGAGGTGAACGCCATTACGCAAAACATCCTCACTTCGCTGGAAGAAAGGTTCAACGCCACGTTAAGGAAGTAGCGTATGGGGGCTCTGACGAAAGCTGAGATGGCTGAACGTCTGTACGAAGAGCTAGGCCTGAATAAACGGGAAGCCAAGGAATTGGTGGAGCTGTTTTTCGAGGAGATCCGTCAGGCGCTTGAGCACAACGAACAAGTCAAATTGTCCGGTTTCGGCAATTTCGATTTACGTGACAAGCGCCAGCGTCCGGGCCGAAACCCCAAGACAGGCGAAGAAATCCCAATCACTGCGCGCCGCGTGGTGACCTTTCGTCCAGGGCAAAAGTTGAAGGCCAGAGTCGAAGCTTATGCTGGAACCAAGTCATAACGACGAACTGCCACCCATTCCCGGCAAGCGCTATTTCACCATCGGTGAGGTAAGCGAACTTTGTGCGGTGAAACCCCATGTCCTGCGCTACTGGGAGCAGGAGTTTCCCCAGCTCAATCCGGTCAAGCGTCGTGGCAATCGTCGCTACTATCAGCGTCAGGATGTGTTGATGATTCGCCAGATCCGCGCGCTTCTCTATGACCAAGGATTCACCATCGGTGGGGCGCGTCAGCGTCTTTCTGGCGACGAAGCCAAGGACGATACTACCCAGTACAAGCAACTGATCCGGCAGACGATCACCGAACTGGAAGATGTACTTCAGGCCTTGCGTAAGTAACCAGCAAAAAACTTCCACATTTCAGTTGGTTAAGGTATAGTCCCTTCCGCTTTCAGCAGTGCTGGAAGCGCTTGTCGGGGCGTAGCGCAGCCTGGTAGCGCACTTGCATGGGGTGCAAGGGGTCGAGTGTTCGAATCACTCCGTCCCGACCAAAAAACCCTAGAAAATCCAGTCACTTAGCGGTGACTGGATTTTTTTATGGTAGATGGATTTTGCCTGCCTCTGAATTTTGCCCCACTTTTTGCCCCACTGCTGATTTTCTAAAGTTTGCGCGCCTCGGTCTTGCAGAGCTGTCTGTATGGAGATCTTTTTCGCGTGGCAATGAAAGGTCTGTTAGACGGGGCGCGCGCCCTTTCAAACTGGGCACTGTCGCCTTGTTAAGTTAGTGACTCAGCCAATCGTCAGAACTCTTGAGGTGGGCGGTATTGCGCTGTACGGCATTCCTCTCCGTAGTGCTTGATCGCGATCGCAATGACTAGGCAGGCAGGGGGCGCCGCTTGACGGGCGTTTCTCAATGACCTCCAGCATTAAGTGACGGACATCAGTCACTACTAAAGTCGTATCGGCTGGCCGACGTCTTCCCGTCTTCAGTAGCAGCTGGCTTTAGAGTCCTGGATCAATTTAACGGCTTTCGCGATCAGTTGCTTGGCATAGGCAGACGGGGTTAACCCGCCGAGACCCTTCTTTGGCCTTTCCTCGTTGTATTCCCGTCGCCACGCTCCGACGCCCACTTGGGCGTGTGGCGGGCTGGTGAACAAGTGCTCGTTCAGGCGCTCGTCACGGAAGCGCCCGTTAAACGATTCGATATAGGCATTCTGATTGGGCTTACCTGGTTCAATCAGGAACAGCTGTACACCTCGCGGATGAGCCCAGGTCAGCATGGCCCGACCACAGAATTCCTTGCCGTTATCCGTGCGGATGGCTTTGGGCAGACCGCGTGACATGGCCAGACGTATCCAGGATGCGCGTCAACGAAAGTCCGCCAATCGTTCTTTCCGGCACGATGGCGACAGCCTCATGGGTGGCATCATCCACCATTGTCAGGATATTCATGACACGCCCTTCAGCCGTGCGATCAAATACAAAGTCCATCGACCAGACCTGGTTGGCGGCCCGAGGGCGGCCCAGCGGCAGTCGATCTGCAATGGGGATCTTCTTGCGCTTACGCCTTCTCACCTGCAAGCGGGCTTCGGCATACAGACGTTCCACCCGCTTGTGGTTGACTACCTCACCAGCCTGGCGCAGCTTCAAATAGATCATCGCGGCGCCATAGTGACGATGCCGATGTCCCAGGGCCACAATGCGCTCGCGCAGCCTCTGGTTGCGATCCGGCCTCGGTTGGTAGCGCAGAGCTCTGGCGCTCATGCGCATCACCTGAAGCGCTCGGCGCTCACTCAAGCCGCGTGCCTTCATGTGGCGCACCAGCTCGCGACGGGAGAGTGCGCTCACCACTTTTTCGCAACGCCTCGCGGGTGACTTCGATCTCCAGCATCGACTCGGCGATCATTTTCTTCAGCCGGGCATTTTCGCTTTCCAGCTCCTTCAGGCGCTTGGCATCCGACACACTCATCCCGCCAAACTTGCTACGAGGTAGTAACTGACCTCCGCCAAGCCGTGCCGACGACACAGCTCCTTGATCGGCAGTCCAGCCTCTGCTTCGCGCGGGAAGCCAATAATTTGCTTTTCTGTGAAACGTTTTTTCATGTCCAATCTCCTGGTTACTGGGATTGGACTCTAAAGCTGAGCGCGACTCAAATCAGGGGAAGCGTCGGGCGCACAGCATAACCTTCCTGAAAGATTAACGAGCCATGCAAACAGTCCACTAGGTCAATTTAGTTAGTGCTTTTCTTTCTGAGATATAAATCCCTTTTTCCTCTTCCATCTGAATCAGTATTTCTAGTACTTCGGTTCTTTTTAAATCGTATTTATCCGCTAGCCTGTCAAGGCGATTTATTGCCTTGTCAGATAGGATGAAGTTGTATTGCTTTTTTCCTGTTAATTTGGCTCGATATTTATTTTGGCTCCATCGTTTCTTGATGGATTCCATGAGTAGTATTTTTTCTGGTGTGGTAATGAGTTGGGTGTCGAGCAAGATTATAAAGTCGTCTTTTTCTTTTGGGGTGTTTTGTTGGGATGTCAGGAGTGGGAATTTCCTTTTAGTTATTTCCCATGCGGTTTCTAGCCTTTGTTCGATGTCGCTGCTATCAAACCATTTGAATATGTGGTCTGAGCTCGAGTGCTGTTCCCATTCAAATTTTATTTGATTGATTATCCATGACTTCTGGTTTTTTTCTATTGCCCACATGTCCAGCATTGCAATGGTAAGAGGTCTGTCCGTCAAATTGGTAGGGGGCATGATGGACTGATAGTCGTATTTCTCAATAAGCTTTCTAACTATAAATCTATTTTGTCTTCTGTTGCTTGTTATCCACTCTAAGTCTTTTTCTGGTAGCAAGAATAAGGCGCTATTTTCCTCAATAAATTCTGCGCTTCCTTGAGTATTCTGGATGAGATCTGCCATACGATCTCGCATGCCAGGGCTGCCGAGCTCCCCGAGTTTCACGAGTTCCTTTAGTTCCTCTGGTTTCCTAGGAACGGCGTGCGAGGTTTGGCTCTTCAGTAAGAGCCATAGCCAGGTGCTTAGCCTGCCATCTACATTGAGGCCGTTCAGCGTTTTCTGGAGTCTGTCGTTGATTGCGTTAGCCATGACGTAAGCTCTTTCTAATTTCAACTCTAGTAGAATTTCAGTGATTTTATAGATTAATTTGTGTTGTTTTCTTGTCGTATTTTACTGGTTCCATAGAGGTTCTAATCAGTCGTAGGCGCAGTATACATGGGGGCTAACGGATGGGGCAGCGTTCTGAATCGTCTTTTCGGTTCGATTCAGTGTCCTGCGGCTAGGTTGGTGATGGGTGCGTTGCCGCGTTGTGCGATCAGGAAACTGACTTTGATCGTCGACCTCACTTTCTAGTTACAGAGAAAGCCAGGTGTGGGGGGGGGGCTGTGCGGGTGGTTGTTCGGTAGGGGGGGCTTGGCGGCGTGTAAAAAAGCCCGGGGAAGCCAGAACTGATGAGTCAAGTTAG
>NZ_JASCPA010000057.1:0-34487 GCF_029959715.1 Pseudomonas sp. PS02288
GCGCACCGCAGGCAGCGAGGTCTGTGCTGGTGCGCACGGCGCACCCTACGGCCCCCCCGAATTGTCAGGAAACAGGCCATGTCTCACGCAGCGCAAATCAAGATTCCCGCCACCTACATGCGTGGCGGTACCAGCAAGGGTGTGTTCTTCCGCCTGCAGGATCTGCCCGAGAGCTGCCAGGTGCCGGGCGCTGCCCGCGACCGGCTATTCATGCGCGTGATCGGCAGCCCCGACCCGTACTCGGCACAGATCGACGGCATGGGCGGCGCCACGTCCAGTACCAGCAAGTGCGTGATCCTGTCGGAAAGCAGTCAGCCGGATCATGACGTCGACTACCTCTACGGCCAGGTTTCCATCGACAAAGCCTTCGTCGACTGGAGCGGCAACTGCGGCAACCTTTCTACCGCCGCGGGCGCCTTCGCCCTGCATGCAGGCCTGATCGACCCCGCGCGCGTGCCGGACAACGGGGTCTGCGTGGTGCGGATCTGGCAGGCCAATATCCAGAAAACCATCGTCGCCCACGTGCCGGTCAGCGCCGGCCAGGTGCAGGAGACCGGCGACTTCGAACTGGACGGGGTGACCTTTCCGGCCGCGGAGATCGTGCTGGAGTTCCTCGATCCGTCGGACGACGGCGAGGAGGGCGGCTCGATGTTCCCCACCGGCAATCTGGTGGACGACCTCGAAGTCCCCGGCGTGGGAACCCTAAAGGCGACGATGATCAGCGCCGGCATCCCCACAGTGTTCGTCAATGCCGAGGACATCGGCTATCAAGGCACCGAACTGCGCGAGGACATTAACGGCGATCCCGCGGCGCTGGCGCGTTTCGAAGCCATTCGTGTCGCCGGGGCGCTGCGGATGGGACTGATCAGGACGGCGGCGGAGGCGGCGACGCGCCAGCACACGCCGAAGGTCGCGTTCGTTGCCAAACCCATGGGCTATACAGCGTCCAGTGGCAAGGCCGTGCAGGCCGGCGATGTCGACCTGCTGGTGCGCGCGTTGTCGATGGGCAAGCTGCACCACGCCATGATGGGCACCGCCGCGGTGGCCATCGGCACCGCGGCAGCGATCCCCGGCACGCTGGTGAACCTGGCCGCCGGCGGCGACGAGCGCACCGCGGTGCGCTTCGGGCATCCCTCGGGCGTATTGCGCGTAGGGGCGGAGGCGACGCAAATCGACGGCGAATGGGTGGTGAAGAAGGCCATCATGAGCCGCAGTGCGCGGGTGCTCATGGAAGGCTGGGTTCGGGTGCCGGGCGACGCGTTCTGAGTGGCGTTCGGGCGTCCGCTATTGGCCCCCTGAGCTTACAGGCGGCTGGTGCCCAGCAGCAGGCCGCCCGCGCCCATATAGAAAGCACCGGTGGTCTTGTTCAGGCGAGTCACGCCCTTGCTGGTCTTCACCAAACGGCGGATTTGCAGTCCGAACAGCGCGTAGACCACAGAGGCGCAGTATTCGGCCAGCAGGTAGGTGGTGCCTAGGTAGAGAAACTGCTCGGTGGCTGGCTGATCCGGCTTGATAAACTGCGGGAAGATCGCGGCGAACAGCAGGATCGCCTTGGGGTTGCTGATGCCGATGAGAAACTCCTGCAGCATCAGCCGCCAGACGCTCCGCTGCTGGCTTGCGGATCGAGTACCGTCGAGCATGTCCAGCCCGCTGAAATCACGGCTCCGCCAGGCGACGATACCGAGATAGAGCAGGTAGGCGGCGCCGATCCACTTGATGGTGGTGAAGGCGGTTTCCGACGCCAGCAGCATCGCGCCAAGGCCGATCGCGGAAATCGTCAGGAAGATCGCGAACGCCAGTACCCGGCCACTGGTCGCCAGCACGGCCGCACCTACGCCACGTCGAATGCCGTTGTTCAGCGCGCAGAAGTTGTTGGGCCCTGGCATCACCGAGATGAGCAGTGCAACGGGGGCGAAGAGTACGGCGTCCATCAGGGTCATGTGGGCAGGTCCGGAATGTGCGTTGGGCGTTACTTCAGGCGGCGTTCGACACCTTTTTCCACGAGGATTTTTGCCGAAATCTCTTCCACCGAGAAATGAGTGGAGTTGATGAAGGCGATGTTTTCCCGACGAAACAATGCCTCAACTTCGCGCACTTCGAACTCGCACTGGGCGAAGCTGGCGTAGCGGCTGTTCGGTTTGCGCTCATGGCGGATCGCGGTGAGCCGGTCGGGATCTATGGTCAGGCCGAACAGCTTGTGCTTGAACTGCTTGAGCGCCGGCGGCAGTTGCAGGCGCTCCATGTCTTCTTCGGTCAGCGGATAGTTGGCGGCGCGGATGCCGAACTGCATGGCCATATAAAGGCAGGTCGGGGTTTTGCCGCAGCGCGACACGCCGACGAGGATCAGATCGGCCTTGTCGTAATAGTGGGTTCGCGCGCCGTCATCGTTGTCCAGGGCGAAGTTCACCGCCTCGATGCGCTCCATGTAGTTGGCGCTGTGGGCGATGGAATGGGATTTGCCTACCGAGTACGAGGAGCTGGCAATCAGCTCGTGTTCGAGGGGCGCGAGGAAGGTGGAAAAGATGTCGATCATGAATCCGTTGGATTTTGCCAGGATGTCACGGATTTCTTGGTTAACTATGGTGTCGAAGATGATCGGACGGGCGCCATCCCGATCTGCCGCATCGTTTATTTGCTGTACCATTGCGCGCGCTTTTTCGACGCTATCGATGTACGGTCTGGTGAGTTTGTTAAAGGTGATGTTCTCGAATTGCGCCAACAGACTCTGGCCGAGCGTTTCGGCAGTGATGCCGGTGCCATCGGAAATGAAGAAAGCGGTTCGTTTCATTGCGCTCAGGCCTTAAGGTAGGAACGATTCTTGGCTATCATGGCGCCCGGTTTCAGGGGCCTGCCGAAGGGCATTGTCACTTATTTCCATGGGGTGGGCCACAAGGCTGGAGCCGCGGAATCCGCCCCGCAGGAGCTTTTCAACTTTCAGTGGAGAGATCACCTTGGTCGAGTACGTAATTTCCCTCGATAAGCTCGGCAATCACGATGTCGAGCGGGTAGGGGGCAAAAACGCCTCCCTGGGCGAAATGATCAGCAACCTCGCCGGTGCCGGTGTATCGGTGCCTGGCGGTTTCGCCACCACGGCCCAGGCCTATCGCGATTTCCTCGATCTCAGCGGGCTAAACGATCGTATCCACGCCATCCTCGACTCACTGGATGTCGACGACGTCAACGAATTGGCCAAGGCCGGCGCGCAGATCCGTCAGTGGGTCATGGAAGCCGAGTTCCCGGAGCAGCTCAACGCCGATATCCGCACCGCCTTCGCCGAAATGGCCGGTGGCAACGAGAACATGGCGGTTGCCGTACGCTCCTCGGCTACCGCAGAAGACCTGCCGGACGCCTCATTCGCCGGCCAGCAGGAAACCTTCCTGAACATCCGCGGCGTCGAGAACGTGATCCGCGCAGCGAAGGAAGTCTTCGCCTCGCTGTTCAACGACCGCGCCATTGCCTACCGCGTCCACCAGGGCTTCGATCACAAGCTGGTCGCGCTCTCGGCGGGCGTGCAGCGCATGGTCCGCTCGGAAACCGGGACCGCGGGCGTAATGTTCACCCTCGACACCGAATCCGGCTTCCGCGACGTGGTGTTCATCACTGGCGCCTACGGCCTCGGCGAAACCGTCGTCCAAGGCGCGGTCAACCCCGACGAGTTCTACGTCCACAAGCAGACCCTCGAAGCCGGTCGTCCCGCCATCCTGCGCCGCAACCTGGGTAGCAAGGCGATCAAGATGATCTACGGCGACGAAGCCAAGGCCGGCAAGTCGGTCAAGACCGTCGACGTGGACCGTGCCGATCGCGCGCGCTTCTGCCTCTCCGACGAGGAAGTCAGCAACCTGGCCCGCCAGGCGCTGATCATCGAGAAACACTACGGCCGCCCGATGGACATCGAGTGGGCGAAGGATGGCGACGACCAGCAGCTGTACATCGTCCAGGCCCGTCCGGAAACCGTTAAGAGCCGCGCCAGCGCAACCGTGATGGAGCGCTACCTGCTGAAGGAAAAAGGCAAGGTGCTGGTCGAAGGCCGCGCCATTGGCCAGCGCATCGGCGCCGGCCCGGTCAAGGTGATCAAGGACGTGTCGGAAATGGACAAGGTCCAGCCTGGCGACGTGCTGGTCTCCGACATGACCGACCCGGACTGGGAACCGGTGATGAAGCGCGCCAGCGCCATCGTCACCAACCGCGGCGGGCGCACCTGCCACGCGGCGATCATCGCTCGCGAGCTGGGTATTCCGGCGGTGGTCGGTTGCGGCAACGCCACCCACCTGCTGACCGACGGCCAGCGCGTCACCGTGTCTTGCGCCGAGGGCGACACCGGCTTCATCTTCGAGGGCGAACTGGGCTTCGACATCAAGAAGAACTCTGTGGACGCCATGCCGGATCTGCCGTTCAAGATCATGATGAACGTCGGCAACCCGGACCGCGCCTTCGACTTCGCTCAATTGCCGAACGCCGGTGTGGGCCTGGCCCGCCTGGAGTTCATCATCAACCGGATGATCGGCGTCCACCCCAAGGCGCTGCTGAACTTCGCCAGCCTGCCGGCGGACATCAAGGAAAGCGTCGAGAAGCGCATCGCCGGTTACGACGATCCGGTGGATTTCTACGTTGAGAAGCTGGTCGAGGGCGTCAGCACCCTCGCTGCTGCGTTCTGGCCGAAGAAAGTCATCGTTCGCCTGTCCGACTTCAAGTCCAATGAGTACGCCAACCTGATCGGCGGCAAGCTTTACGAACCGGAAGAAGAGAACCCTATGCTGGGCTTCCGTGGTGCTTCGCGCTACATCAGCGAGTCGTTCCGCGATTGCTTCGAGCTCGAATGCCGGGCGATGAAAAAGGTCCGTGAAGTCATGGGGCTGACCAACGTCGAGCTGATGGTGCCGTTCGTGCGCACTTTGGGCGAGGCGTCCCAGGTGATCGACCTGCTGGCTCATTACGGCCTCAAGCGTGGCGAGAACGGGCTCAAGGTCATCATGATGTGCGAGTTGCCGTCCAACGCGCTGATGGCTGACGAGTTCCTCGAGTTCTTCGACGGTTTCTCCATCGGTTCCAACGACATGACCCAGCTGACCCTGGGGCTGGACCGCGACTCCGGGATCATCGCGCACCTGTTCGATGAACGTAATCCGGCGGTCAAGAAGCTGCTCGCCAGCGCCATCGCTGCCTGCAACAAGGCCGGCAAGTACATCGGCATCTGCGGCCAGGGTCCTTCGGACCATCCGGACCTGGCGAAATGGCTGATGGAGCAGGGCATCGAGAGCGTCTCGCTGAACCCGGACTCGGTGCTCGACACCTGGTTCTTCCTTGCCGAGGGCCAGCAGGCCTAAGGTTTCGTAACGATACGAAGAGGGCGGGTGCACACCCCGCCCTTTTTTGTGCACGAAGTAAAAGCACCATGCAAAGCAGTAGCGACCTGTTCCCCGTAGCGCTGATCAGCGCGGAGTTGCGGGGCGACCTGACCGAAGATGTCTATCGTCTGAAACCCAACAACAGTCCCGACCAGAGCGTGGAACTGGCACTGACCCGGCTTGGCCTGCTGCGCGCCGGCACGGCGCGTGGCCTGCCGGTGATCCTGCTGCACGGCAGCTTCTCCAACCGACGCTTCTGGTTTTCGCCCAAGGGCATCGGCCTGGGCGCTTATCTGGCGCGCGCCGGATTCGACGTTTGGATCGCCGAAATGCGCGGGCATGGGCTTTCGCCGCGAAATCTGGCCTACGCGCGCAACCGCGTGGCGGATTACGCCCGTTACGATCTGCCGGCGATCGCCGACTTTGTCATCGAGCAAACCGGACGCGTGCCTCACTGGCTGGGCCATTCGCTGGGGGGCATCAGCCTGGCGGCGGCGGTCGGTGGCGGCTATCTGGACGATGGGCGAGCCGCGACCCTGGCGCTGTTCGGTAGCCAGGTCAGCCAGTCGCACTGGGCACTGAAAATCCCGCCGTTGGAGTGGGTCGCCCGTTCGCTGCTCAAGCAATTCGGCGGCGTATCCGGCGCTCGCTCGATGCGCGGTCCTGAAGACGAACCCGCCGGGCTGTTGATCGAGAGTCTGCGCTGGCATGGCCTGTTCGGCCGGTTTGGCGAGAAGGGGCGCGATTGGCTGGCCGGCCTCGCCGAGGTGCGCATGCCGACGCTGATGGTCACGGCCGAGGGCGATCGCCAGGATCCGCCGTCGGCCTGTCAGGCGCTGCTGGAACGTTTCGGCTCGGAAAACCGCGTCTACCTGTGCCTTGGTCCGCAGACCGGTTTCAGTACGGCCTTCGGCCATGTGCAGATGCTGGTGAGCAAGGCGGCGCAGGAGGAGGTCTACCCGCTGGTATCGCACTGGCTGCAGCACCGGGCGTTGCCGGCGCGCCAGCCGTCTACAGTGGATACACCGCTGTCGCAGCGTTCCGTGTCCAGTAGTTAAACGTTAAAATATGGTGCAATGGCGCTTCCCGGTCACGACCCCGAAGCTCGCCCGTCTCGTCGACGGAAAAGGCTGGGGGTCAGGCGATGGCTCGACCAGCGCACTCCGGTCAACAATCCCAAGGAGGTTCACCATGCAATATGTCACTCCCGATCTGTGCGATGCCCATCCCGATCTGGTCCACGTGGTCGAACCCATGTTCGCCAACTTCGGCGGTCGCAATTCCTTCGGTGGCGAGATCGTCACGATCAAATGCTTCGAGGACAACTCGCTGGTCAAGGAGCAGGTCGATCTGCCGGGCGTCGGCAAGGTGCTGGTGGTTGACGGTGGCGGCTCGCTGCGGCGTGCGCTGCTCGGCGACATGCTCGCCGGGAAAGCGGCCAAGAACGGCTGGGAAGGGCTAGTGATCTATGGCTGCGTCCGCGATGTCGATGTACTCGCCGAGACCTGCCTCGGCATCCAGGCACTGGCCAGCCACCCGATGAAGACCGACAAGCGCGGCATCGGCGATCTCAACGTCGTGGTCACCTTTGGCGGCGTCACCTTCCGCCCGGGCGAGTTCGTCTACGCGGACAACAACGGCATCATCGTTTCCTCCAAAGCGTTGCCCATGACGGAGTAAGACCTGGTGGTCGATGCAGTACCGGAACTGGCGGCAAACGAAGACGAAACGACGCAGTACGGGTTGATCCACGCGCTGATACTGGACGGCAAGGGGCGCGCCCGTCCGATCGACCATGCGCAGTTGGAGGCCCTCCAGCTTGGCGACGAAGAAAGCGTCTGGCTGCACTGGCATCGCCACCATCCGCAGTCGCAGGCGTGGCTGCGCAATGACAGTGGCCTGAGCGATTTCGCCTGTGACCTCCTGCTCGAAGAGAACACCCGGCCGCGGCTGCTGCCGCTGCCGGGCGACGAGCTGCTGGTGTTCCTGCGCGGGGTCAACCTGAACCCTGGAGCCGAACCGGAGGACATGGTTTCCCTGCGCATCTTCGCCGACTCCCGTCGGGTGATTTCCTTGCGCCTGCGCTCGCTGCGCTCCACCGATGAGCTGTTGCAGCAATGGGCTGAGGGAAGAGGGCCGAAGGGCCCGTCCGAGGTCATCCTGCACCTGGCCGACGCCCTGACCGAAAAGGTCGATCAACTGATCGAGTCGTTGTCCGAAGAGGCCGATGCGATGGAGGAGTCGACCGCGGCAGGGGAAAGCTACACGGAGCAGGGGCGTGTCCTGCTGCTGCGCCGCCGCGCCGCGAGCCTGCGCCGCTTCCTGTCGCCACAGCGGGAGATCTTCACCCAGCTCGCACGCAACCATCTGCCCTGGTTCGCCAATGACGATGGCGACTACTGGAACGAACTGAGCAACCGTCTGGTGCGCTACCTCGAGGAGCTGGAGCTGATCCGTGAGCGCGGCCATCTGATCATTGAGTCCGAGCAGCGCCGCATGAGCGAGCGAATGAACCGCACCATGTACCTGCTGGCGATCATCACCTGCTTCTTCCTGCCGATGACCTTCCTCACCGGGCTGCTCGGTATCAACGTCGGCGGCATTCCCGGCGCCGACAGCCGCTACGGTTTCGTCGGCGCCTGCGCGCTGATGGCCATTCTTGGTGTTTCGCAGTGGTGGATCTTTCGTCGCCTGCGCTGGCTGTGATGTGACTCTATGGCGCGAGGTCGCGTCTAGCCGAGAGATCATCCGAGGTACGTATGCACGACCCTTTCGAAGAATCCCTGCGCGATATGCTCAAGGGCTCGTCGTCTTCACGCGATGACGATGCCTGCCTCGACCGCGTATTGAAGACCGCCAACCGTCAGGTTGGCGTCGGCGATCTGTTCAGCTTGGCGGGCCACTGGTTCGAGGCGCTGATGATCGCCCTCAACAGCGGCGCGGCGAACGTCTCGCCGCGTAGCCGCCGTTCCTCACCCGACCGCACCGATAAGGCTGATTGAAGATGGAATTCGACCCTTGGACACAGAGCCTCGTTAACGCCATGAGCACCATGTGGGGCTCGGTCGCGGCGTTCATCCCGCGGCTGTTCGGTGCGCTGGTGGTCGTGCTGCTTGGCTTCATCGTCGCCAAGCTGCTCGATACCCTGCTGTCGAAGCTGCTGGCGAAGATCGGCCTGGACCGCCTGATGGCCGGGACCGGCCTCACCAAGCTGCTCGGCCGCGCGGGTATCCAAGTGCCGGTATCGACGCTGATCGGCAAGATCGTCTACTGGTTCGTTTTGCTGGTGTTCCTGGTTTCGGCGGCGGAATCGCTGGGTCTGGAGCGGGTATCGGCAACGCTCGACGTGTTCGCCCTTTATTTGCCCAAGGTCTTCGGTGCGGCGCTGGTGCTGCTGTCCGGCGTACTGCTGGCGCAACTGGCCAGCAGCCTGGTGCGTGGCGCGGCCGAGGGCGTAGGTCTCGACTACGCCAATGGCCTGGGCCGGGTGGCGCAGGCGATGGTGATCATCATCAGCATTTCGGTGGCGATCGGCCAGTTGGAAATCAAGACCGACCTGCTGAACAACGTGATCGCCATCGTGCTGATCTCGGTCGGTCTGGCCGTGGCGTTGGCGCTGGGGCTCGGCAGCCGCGACATCGCCAGCCAGATCATCGCCGGCATCTACGTGCGCGAACTGTACGAGGTCGGTCAGGACGTGCGCATCGGCGATATCGAAGGTCAGATCGAAGAGATCGGCACCGTGAAAACCACCTTGCTGGACGCCAATGGCGAACTGGTTTCCGTGGCCAACCGGATTCTCCTCGAGCAGCGGGTCAGTAGCCGCTAAGGGCGCAATCCCTGCTAATGTATGCCGCCGCCGCACGGTCCCCAGGGGACCGCGGAGGCTGCTATCGATCTGACTGTCGGCCCGACTTGTTTTGAACAAAACCCAATCTGCTCCCCAGCGCTACGACCCCCGCGAGCTAACCGATGAGGAATTGGTACAGCGCGCGCATGCCGAACTGTTCCATGTCACCCGTGCCTACGAAGAGTTGATGCGGCGTTATCAGCGCACCTTGTTCAATGTCTGTGCGCGCTATCTGGGTAACGACCGGGATGCCGACGATGTATGTCAGGAAGTGATGCTCAAAGTGCTCTACGGTCTGAAGAACTTCGAAGGCAAGTCGAAGTTCAAGACATGGCTTTATAGCATTACGTATAACGAATGCATCACCCAGTATCGCAAGGAGCGTCGTAAGCGGCGTCTGCTCGACGCCCTCAGCCTCGACCCGCTCGAGGAGGCCTCGGAGGATAAGGCTCCGAAGGTTGAAGAGCGCGGCGGGCTTGACCGCTGGCTGATTCATGTCAACCCGATTGACCGAGAAATCCTCGTGTTGCGTTTCGTTGCGGAACTTGAGTTTCAGGAAATTGCCGACATCATGCATATGGGCCTGAGCGCGACGAAAATGCGCTACAAAAGGGCGTTGGATAGGCTTCGTGAAAAATTTTCGGGCATTTCCGAAACTTAGTGGGGCAATAAGCTCTCATATGGTCAGGCCCGCTCTGGTAAACTATTGCAAAGTTAGCGAGCATCGGCCTGCTGGCTTATTCATCACACTTGATGGGGATTTAAACGGATGAAACTCAAGAACACCTTAGGCGTTGTCATTGGCTCTCTGATAGCCGCGACTTCTGTTCACGCGCTGGCCCAGGGCCAAGGCGCTGTCGAGGTGGAAGCTTTCGGTAAGAAGTACTTCACCGACAGCTCTAAAGACGCTTCGAACGCCAAACTGTTTGGCGGTTCGGTCGGCTACTACCTGACCGACGACGTCGAGCTGGCTCTGTCCTACGGCGAGTACCACGACATTCGTGGCGATAGCGACACTGGCAGCAAGAACATCAAGGGCAACCTGGCTTCCCTCGATGCCATCTACAACTTCGGTACTCCGGGTGTAGGCCTGCGTCCGTACGTTTCCGCCGGCCTGGCTCACCAGAGCATCGGTCAGGCGACTCGCGGCGGTCGTGACCACAGCACCTTCGCCAACGTCGGTACCGGCGTGAAGTACTACTTCACCGAAAATTTCTTCGCTAAAGCCAGCGTCGACGGCATGTACAACATCGACCGCGGCGAAACTGAGTGGATGGCTGGCGTAGGCGTCGGCATGAACTTCGGTGGCGGTGCTCGCGAAGTCGCAGCGGTCGAGCCAGCTCCGGCTCCAGCCCCGGCTCCTGTCGCTCAAGAGCCGGAACCGGCTCCTGAAGTGGTTCGCGTCGAGCTCGACGTGAAATTCGACTTCGACAAGGCCACCGTGAAGCAAGACAGCTACGGCGACATCAAGAACCTGGCTGACTTCATGAACCAGTACCCGCAGACCACCACGACCGTTGAAGGCCACACCGACTCCGTCGGCACCGACGCCTACAACCAGAAGCTCTCCGAGCGTCGTGCTGCTGCCGTCAAAAACGTGCTGGTCAACCAGTACGGCGTAGCCGGCAACCGTGTTGACTCCGTCGGTTACGGCGAGTCGCGCCCGGTGGCTGACAACGCGACCGAAGCCGGCCGTGCCGTCAACCGTCGCGTAGAAGCCGAAGTGGAAGCCCAGGCCAAGTAAGCCTCGGGACTCTGTCGAACCGCTCCGGCGGTTCGCAGAAGAAAAAAGGCCCGCCTCGAAAGAAGCGGGCTTTTTTACGTCTGTCGATCGGGGACCGGTTGGTTTCGCCGCGAGCAAAGCAAAACGCCCCGGGTTCGGGGCGTTTGCTCAGGATCGATCAGAAGCGATCGGTCAGACCATCACTCTTCGATGTTGCCCATCGCGGTGGTGTTGAAGCCGCCGTCGACGTAGAGGATTTCACCACTGATGCCCGAGGCCAGGTCGGAGCAGAGGAACGCGCCGGCGTTACCCACTTCGTCGATGGTGACGTTGCGGCGCAGCGGGGTCTGTTTCTCGTTGGCCGCGAGCATCTTGCGGAAGCTCTTGATGCCGCTTGCCGCGAGCGTACGGATCGGGCCGGCGGAGATGGCGTTGACGCGCGTGCCTTCCGGGCCGAGGCTGCCGGCCAGGTAGCGGACGCCGGCTTCCAGGCTGGCCTTGGCCATGCCCATCACGTTGTAGTTCGGCATGGTGCGCTCGGCGCCCAGGTAGGAGAGCGTCAGCAGGCTGCCGTTGCGGCCCTTCATCAGTTCGCGACCGGCCTTGGCCAGGGCGACGAAGCTGTAGGCGCTGATATCGTGGGCGATCTTGAAGCCTTCACGGGTGGTGACCTCGGTGAAGTCGCCGTCGAGCTGGTCGCCCGGGGCGAAGCCGACCGAGTGGACGATAATGTCCAGGCCGTCCCATTTCTTGCCCAGCGCTTCGAAGACCGAGGCGATTTCCTCGTCGTTGGCGACGTCGCAGGGGAAGCACAGCTCAGGGTTGGAGCCCCAGCCGGCAGCGAACTCCTCGACGCGACCCTTGAGCTTTTCATTCTGATACGTGAAGGCGAGTTCGGCGCCTTCGCGGTGCATGGCGGCGGCGATACCCGAGGCAATCGATAGCTTGCTGGCGACACCAACAATCAGTACGCGCTTACCGGCGAGAAAACCCATGTGCTTATCCTCTTTCTTGGTTTGGCGACGGTTGCGGGGCCAGAAAGGCGGCCTCCAGCAACTGCCGTGTATAAGGGTGCTGCGGGGCGGCGAAGACTGCATCCGCCGGGCCGCGTTCAACCACCTGACCCTGCTTGAGCACCATCAACTGATGACTCAGCGCCTTGACTACCGCCAGATCATGGCTGATGAAAAGGTAGGTCAGGTTGTACTTGGCCTGTAGCGATCGAAGCAACTCCACTACCTGACGTTGAACCGTCCGATCGAGCGCCGAAGTGGGCTCGTCGAGCAGGATCAGCGCCGGTTTCAGCACCAACGCGCGGGCAATGGCGATTCGCTGCCGTTGCCCTCCGGAAAACTCGTGGGGGTAGCGGTGCCGGGTTTCCGGGTCCAGACCTACCTCCTTGAGCGCGTCGATGATTGCCTGTTCCTGTTCAGCCTCGTTGCCCATTGCGTGAATCCGCAAGCCTTCGCCGACGATCTGCGCCACCGACATGCGGGGGCTGAGGCTGCCGAACGGGTCCTGGAAGACCACCTGCATCTGCCGCCGCAGCGGGCGGACCTGCTGCTGGATCAGCTGATCCAGCGGCTGGCCCTGGAAACGAATCGAACCCTGGCTCGCGATCAGACGCAGGATCGCCAGACCCAGCGTCGACTTGCCCGAACCGCTTTCGCCGACGATCCCCAGCGTCTGGCCTTTTGGCAGACTGAAATCGACTCCGTCCACTGCCTTGATGTGATCGACGGTGCGCTGCAGCAGCCCTTTCTTGATCGGGAACCACACGCGCAGGTCTTGCACTTCCAGTAGCGGCGGCCCCGGCGGATTGGCGGCTGCCTCCCCACGGGGCTCGGCGCAGAGCAGTTCACGCGTATACGGATGCTCGGGCGTCTGGAACAGTTTTTCACACGACCCCTGTTCGACGATGCGTCCGCACTGCATGACACATACGCGATGAGCTATTTGCCGAACCAGGTTCAGATCGTGGCTGATCAGCAGCAGCGCCATGCCCAGACGTGTCTGCAATTCCTTGAGCAGGGTGAGGATCTTCAGCTGCACGGTGACGTCCAGCGCGGTGGTTGGCTCGTCGGCGATCAGCAGTTCCGGCTCGTTGGCCAGGGCCATGGCGATCATCACGCGCTGCCGTTGCCCACCGGACAACTCGTGCGGATAGGCTTTCAGGCGCTTGTGCGGATCTACGATGCCGACCAGCTCGAGTAGCTCAAGCGTGCGCTTTGTCGCCGCCTTGCCGCTCAGGCCCTTGTGCAGGGTGAGCACTTCGTTGACCTGCTTCTCGATGCTGTGCAGCGGGTTCAGCGAGGTCATCGGCTCCTGGAAGATCATCGCGATGCGGTTGCCGCGGATGTGCCGCAGACGCTGTTCGCTCTGGGCCAGCAGGTCCTGGCCCTCGTAGAGGATCGAGCCGGCGGGATGCTGGGCGAGCGGGTAGGGCAGCAGGCGCAGGATCGAGTGGGCGGTGACTGACTTGCCGGAGCCGCTTTCGCCGACCAGCGCCAGGGTCTCGCCCTTGCGGATGTCGAAGCTGACGCCCTCGACCACGCGCTGGCACTGTTTGCCGGCGACGAACTCGACGGCCAGGTCGCGCACTTCGACGAGGTTCTGGGGTGACGATATCTCGCTCATGAAGCGCTATTTCCTCGGATCGAATGCATCGCGGGCGGCCTCGCCGATGAACACCAGCAGGCTCAGCATCAGCGCCAGCACGGCGAATGCGCAGATACCCAGCCAGGGTGCCTGCAGGTTGGATTTGCCCTGCGCCACCAGTTCGCCCAGTGACGGCGAGCCGGCCGGCAGGCCGAAGCCGAGGAAATCCAGGGCGGTGAGGGTGCCGATGGCGCCGGTGAGGATGAAGGGCATGAAGGTCATGGTGGAAACCATGGCGTTGGGCAGGATGTGACGGAACATGATCGCGCCGTTCTGCATCCCCAGTGCCCGCGCCGCGCGGACATACTCGAGGTTGCGCCCGCGGAGGAACTCGGCGCGCACCACGTCCACCAGGCTCATCCAGGAAAACAGCAACATGATGCCCAGCAGCCACCAGAAGTTCGGCTGCACGAAGCTTGCGAGGATGATCAGCAGATAGAGCACCGGCAGCCCGGACCAGACCTCCAGGAAGCGCTGCCCGAGCAGATCGACCCAGCCGCCGTAGAAACCCTGCAGCGCACCGGCGAACACACCGATGATCGAGCTGAGGATGGTCAGGGTCAGGGCGAACAGCACCGAGACGCGAAAGCCATAGATGATCCGGGCCAGCACGTCGCGGCCCTGGTCGTCGGTGCCCAGCCAGTTGGCCGCCGAGGGCGGCGCGGGTGCGGGCACGGAGAGGTCGTAGTTGATGGCGGCATAGTCGAAGGGGATGGGCGGCCAGATCATCCAGCCGTGCTTTTCCTCGATCAGCTCGCGGATGTAGCGGCTCTTGTAGTTGGCCTCCAGCGGGAACTCGCCGCCGAACGCGGTTTCCGGGTAGCGCTTGACGACGGGGAAATACCACTCCCCGTCGTAGCGCACCACCAGCGGTTTGTCGTTGGCGATGAGCTCGGCGCCCAGGCTCAGGCCGAAGAGGATGAGGAACAGCCACAGCGACCACCAGCCACGCTTGTTGGCCTTGAAACGCTCGATGCGGCGACGGTTGAGAGGAGAAAACGTCATCTCATTTCTCCCGGCTTTCGAAGTCGATGCGCGGATCGACGAGGGTGTAGGTGATGTCGCCGATCAGCTTCACCAGCAGGCCCAGCAGGGTGAAGATAAACAGGCTGCCGAAGACCACCGGATAGTCGCGGTTGAGCGCGGACTCGAAGCTCAGCAGGCCGAGGCCGTCGAGGGAAAAGATCACCTCGATCATCAGCGAGCCGGTGAAGAACATGCCGATGAAGGCCGACGGGAAGCCGGCGATGATCAGCAGCATGGCGTTGCGGAACACATGGCCGTAAAGCACGCCGGTGCGCGAAAGCCCCTTGGCCCGGGCGGTGACCACGTACTGCTTGTTGATCTCGTCAAGGAAGCTGTTCTTGGTCAGCAGGGTGAGGGTGGCGAAGTTGCCGATCACCAGCGCCGACACCGGAAGCGCGAGGTGCCAGAAATAGTCGAGGATCTTGCCGCCCCAGCTCAACTCGTCGAAGTTGTTGGAGGTCAGCCCGCGCAGCGGGAACCAGTCGTAGTAGCTGCCCCCGGCGAACACCACGATCAGCAGGATGGCGAAAAGGAACGCCGGAATCGCATAGCCGACGATGATCGCCGAGCTGGTCCAGACGTCGAACGCGCTGCCGTGGCGGGTGGCCTTGGCGATGCCCAGCGGGATCGACACCAGGTACATGATCAGCGTGCTCCACAGCCCGAGCGAGATCGACACCGGCATCTTCTCGACGATTAGGTCGGTGACCTTGGCGTTACGGAAGAAGCTCTCGCCGAAATCCAGCTGCGCGTAGTTCTTCAGCATGATCCAGAAGCGCTCCGGCGCCGACTTGTCGAAGCCGTACATCTTCTCGATCTCGGCGACCAGTTCGGGGTCGAGCCCCTGGCCGCCGCGGTAGTTGGAGTGCCCGCCGGAAACCTCCGATCCGCCGCCGGAAATCCTCCCGGTGGCACCGCCGGCAGCCGCGTCGAAGCCTTCGAGCTTGGCGATCATCTGCTCGACGGGCCCGCCCGGCGCGGCCTGGACGATGATGAAGTTGATCAGCAGGATGCCGAACAGCGTCGGCAGAATCAGCAGAAGGCGGCGAACTATGTAGGCGAGCATCTAGTGCGTTTCCTGCTCGGCCGGTGCGCCGTCGGTTTCGGGTGTGACCGCGTTTTCGCCTGGCTTCTGCCACCAGGTCATCATGCCGAAATCGTACAGCGAGGTGGTTTCCGGGTGTGCGAGGCGCGTCCAGTAGGCCACCCGCCAGGTATCGACGTAGTAGTTCGGCACCACGTAATTGCCCCATTGCAGCACGCGGTCCAGCGCACGGCAGTGGAGGATCAGGCTCTTGCGCGAGTCGGCGCGGATCAACCCCTCCACCAGCGTGTCGATGGCCGGGTCGCGCAGGCCGATGAAGTTGCGGCTGCCGGGGCTGTCGGCGCTGCGCGAATGCCAGAACTCCATCTGCTCGTTGCCCGGCGAATTGGACTGACCCCAGGTGGCCGGGACCATGTCGAAATCACGCGAACGCAGCCGGTTGATGTACTGCGAGACGTCGACCCGGCGGATCTGAAGGTCGATGCCCAGTTCGGCGAGATTGCGTTTGAACGGCAGGATGATCCGCTCCAGGTTCGCCTGCGCGGTGAGGAACTCGAACGCCAGCGGCTTGCCGTCCGGGCCGACCATCTTGTCGTTCTCGATCTTGAAGCCGGCCTCTGTGAGCAACTGGTAGGCACGGCGCTTCTGGTCGCGAATGATTCCGCTGCCGTCGCTGACCGGGGGTTCGAAGACCTGGGTGAACACCTCGTCGGGAATCTTGCCGCGCAGGGGCTCGAGGATTTTCAGCTCGTCGGCGTCCGGCAGCGCCGTGGCGGCCATCTCCGAGTTCTCGAAGTAGCTCCGGGTGCGCTTGTAGGAACCGAAGAACAGCTGCTTGTTGGTCCACTCGAAGTCGAACAGCTGGGCGATCGCCTCGCGCACGCGGCGATCCTGGAATACCGGCCGGCGGATGTTGAAGGCGAACGACTGCATGCCCGCCGGGTTATGGTTGATCAGGTTTTCCTGGACGATCTTGCCGGCGCGCAGGGCAGGGCTGTCGTAACCCGTGGCCCAGTCCTTCGCCGAGTACTCCAGGTTGAAATCGAACTGGCCGGCCTTGAAGGCCTCCAGCGCCACCGAGGAGTCGCGGTAATAGTCGACGTTGATCGCGTCGAAGTTGTAGTAGCCGCGGTTCACCGGCAGGTCCTTGCCCCACCAGTCCTTTACCCGCTCGTAACGGATCGAACGCCCCGGATCGACCTTGGCGATACGGTATGGGCCGCTGCCCAATGGCGGTTCCAGGCTGCTCTTGGCGAAATCGCGGGTGGCCCACCAGTGCTTCGGCAGCACCTGAAGCTGGCCGAGAATCAGCGGAAGCTCGCGGTTGCCGGGGTGCTTGAAGTCGAAACGCACGCGCTGCTTGTCCTCGACGACCACCTTCTCGACGTCCGCGTAATAGTGGCGATACATCGGGTCGCCCTTGTCCACCAGCGTCTGGAAGGTGAACTCGACGTCCTCGGCGGTGACCGGCGTGCCGTCGTTGAAGCGTGCCTTGGGGTTCAGGTAGAAGCGCACGAAGCTGTTGTCCGGCGCCTTTTCGATCTTCTCCGCCAGCAACCCGTACTCGGTGAAGGGCTCGTCCGGGGAGTGGTAGGTGAGCGTGTCGTAGATCAGACCGAGCTGATCCGCCGAGTTGCCCTTGGGGATGAACGGGTTGAGGCTGTCGAAACCGTTCAATCCGGAGAGGCGGAGGGCGCCGCCTTTGGGCGCGTCCGGGTTCACCCAGGCGAAGTGCTTGAAGTTCGCCGGGTACTTCGGCGCTTCGTCGTACAGCGTGATCGCATGCTGGGGGCCGGCGCAAACGGTGCCGGCCAGCGCCAGCAGCAGCGCGCCGCAGCCGAATCGACGAAGTGCGCTCAGGGTATTGCTCATCGGGAGTTCTCCGTGGGCTTCAGCCACCAGGCGCGCAACCCGAGGGTGTAGGGCGGCGTGGTGACGAAGGCGAAGCGATTGCGGTACGCGATGCGATGATAATCGATGTACCAGTTCGGAATGCTGTAGTGCTGCCAGAGCAAGACCCGGTCAAGGGCGCGGGCGGCGGCCTGCTGCTGGAGTTCGGTGCCGGCGGCGAGCAGGCTTTCGAGCAGCCCGTCGACCACCGGATTGGCGACGCCGGCATAGTTGCGGCCGCCCTTGAGCGCCACCTGGCTGGAATGGAAGTACTGCCACTGCTCCAGGCCGGGGCTGAGGGTCTGTGGCAGGGTCAGCAGAATCATGTCGTAGTCGTACTGGTCCAGGCGCTGCTTGTACTGCGCGCGGTCCACCGTGCGCAGACTGACGTCGATACCTATGCGGGCGAGGTTTTCGGCGTACGGCTGCAGAATGCGCTCCAGATTGGGATTGACCAGCAGGATCTCGAATCGAAGGGGCCTGCCGTCGGCATCCAGCAGGCGTTGCCCGGATAGCCGGTAACCGGCTCCGGCCAATAGACCGAGCGCACGGCGCAGGGTTTCCCGCGGGATGCCACGCCCGTCAGTGTGCGGAACATCGAACGGCTCCTCGAAGAGTTTCTCCGGCAACTGCGCGCGGTAGCGTTCCAGCAGCTGGAGCTCGGCGTCGGTGGGCACGCCGGTGGCCGAGAACGCGCTGTTGGGGTAGTAGCTCTCCGCGCGCCGGTAGGCGTCGTTGAACTGGGTGCGATTGGCCCACTCGAAGTCGAACATCAGGCCCACGGCCTCGCGCACGGCGATGTCGGCGAACGGCGCACGGCGACTGTTCATGAACAGCGCCTGGGTCTGGGTCGGGATCTTGTGCGGGATTTCCGCGCGCACCACCGCGCCCTGTTCCACGGCCGGAAAGCGATAGCCGTTGGCCCAGTTCTTCGCCTGATGCTCGATGTAGATATCGAATTCGCCGGCCTTGAACGCCTCGAAGGCGATATGGCTGTCGCGGTAGAACTCCACCTCCACGCGATCGAAATTGTACTTGCCGCGGTTCACCGGCAGGTTCTCGCCCCACCAGTTGGCGACCCGCTCGAACACCAGCCGGCGCCCCGGAGAAACCCGGGTGATGCGATACGGCCCGCTGCCCAGCGGCGCCTCGTAGGTGGTGGCGGTGAAGTCGCGATCCTTCCAGTAGTGCTGCGGCAGCACCGGCAACTCGCCCAGGCGCAGGATCAGCAACGGGTTGCCCGCGCGCTTGAAGACGAAACGGATGCGCTGGCGGCCGAGAATGTCGACGCGCTCCACTTCCTGCAAACTGGTGCGGTACTGCGGATGACCCTGCTTGCGCAGCAGGCGGTAGGAAAACGCCACATCGTAGGCGGTTATCGGCACGCCGTCGTGGAAGCGTGCCTCCGGGCGCAGGTTGAACACCACCCAGCTGCGGTCCTCGTTGTACTCCACGCTCGAGGCGATCAATCCGTAGCTGGACGCCGGCTCGTCGCCCGACGGGTCATAGTCGCCCGTGCCGGCTAGCAGCGTTTCGTTCAGCTCGCTGACCCCGTAATCGAGAAAGTCCGCGGTGCTCGACGGCGGGCTGCCCTTGAGGGTGTAGGGATTGAGGGTGTCGAAGGTGCCGGATGCCATCACCCGCAAGGTGCCGCCCTTGTGCGCGTGCGGATTCACCCAATCGAAGTGGCTGAAGTCGGCCGGATACTTGAGCGTTCCGAACTGCGCATAGCCGTGGCTGACGCTGATCGCGGCGAAGGCCGGCGTGCAGGTCATGAGGCCGAAGAGCAGAGAGAGAAGAAAACGCATCAGGCGGGAAATCCGATCCAGGACGACGGCACGTGGAATAGGGATCGGTACAGTAGCAGCTTGGGTCCCTCGGCCGGAAGGCGCGGAGGCGCGGCGCTCGCCAATCAGTTCGAGAGGCGCAGGGTCAGCGTCTGGCCGGGTTTGAGCGACTGGCCACTTTGCGGGTTCCAGCGCTTCAGGCTATCGACTCTGACATTGAAGCGCTTGGCGATCTGGTGCAGCGAGTCGCCTTTCTTCACCCTGTAGTAGGTTGCCTTCACGGGGCTGTCGGCGGATGCCAGTTGCAAGCCGCCGCCTTGCAGGGCGAGCGTCTGGCCCACCTTGAGGTCCTTGCCGGCGAGCTTGTTCCAGCGTTGCAGGTCCTTCACCTCGACCTTGTTGTCGCGGGCGATCTGCCAGAGGTTGTCACCGTCCTTGACCCGGTAGCTGCGCGCGCTGGCAGCAGGCGCGCTGGCCGCGACGTTGCCGAACAGCGGTACGTCGCCGGTCTGGCCGGGCTCCGCGGGAATGCTCAGCACCTGGCCGACGCTCAGGTGATTGCTGCTCAGCCGGTTGATGTCCTTGATCGTCGCCACCGTCAGCCGGTAGCGGTTGGCGATGCTGTGCAGGCTGTCGCCCGGACGAACCTTGTAATCCTGCCAGTCCACCGGTTCCTGGGCCTTCATCATCGACAGGTTTGCGGCCAGCAGTTCGGCTTTCTCGGTCGGCACCAGCAGTTGCTTCGGACCGTCGCGGGTGATGCCGCGCTTGAACGCCGGGTTGAGCAGCATCAGCTCGTCCGCGTCCAGGTCGGCCATGGCCGCGACCCGCGAGAGGTCCATGTTCTGCTTGATCTCTACGGTCTCGAAATAGGGCTCGTTGGCAATCGGGCTGAGGTCCATCCCGTAGGCTTCCGGTGCCAGGACGATCTGCGACAGCGCCAGCAGTTTGGGCACGTACTCCTGGGTTTCCTTGGGTAGCGGCAGGTTCCAGTAGTCGGTCGGCAGGCCGAGTTTCTGGTTGCGCTCGATGGCCCGGCTGACGGTGCCTTCGCCCGCGTTGTAGGCTGCGAGGGCAAGCAGCCAGTCGCCGTTGAACATGTCCTGCAGCTTGCTCAGGTAATCCAGCGCGGCGTTGGTCGAGGCGGTGATGTCGCGACGACCGTCGTACCAACTGGTTTGGCGCAGGTTGTAGTAGCGACCGGTGGCGGGAATGAACTGCCAGATGCCCACGGCGTTGGAACGCGACAGCGCCAGCGGGTTGTAGGCACTCTCGATCATCGGCAACAGCGCCAGTTCGAGCGGCATGTTGCGCTCTTCCAGGCGTTCGACGACGTAGTGAATGTAGAGGCTGCCGCGCTCGCAGCTGCTTTCGAGGAACGAGGGATTGCTGACGAACCAGAGGCGCTGGCGTTCGATGCGCGGGTTCAGGCCGATCTCGCCCTGCAGCGCATAACCGCTACGCATCCGCTCCCAGATGTCCTGCGGCGGCTGGGGCGCCGGCGCCTGGTTCAACCACTCCGTGCGCTGCTGAGGCATTCCGACGGCGGTGTCGGTGCTCCGCCCAAGCTGTTCAGGAGTCTGCTGCGCGAGGTTCTGACAACCGCCGAGAATCAGAGCGAAGACCAGCGGGGACAGTCTCGAAAGGCGCGCCAAGGTGTCCGGGGCTGAGGTCTTGCGGTCGGTTGGCGGCATCGGGTGAGGTGCTTGTCCAGGCGAAAAGGTCGGGCGATTCTAGGAACCGTCCTCCAGGTGGTCAAGTTTTCACCAACCCCTCCGTCCGCATTCCAGACCTCAGAAACTGTTTTTCCAGCTGCGCAGTGCGGCGAAGGATTCACACGAAGTGCGTGCTTGAGGGCCGCAGCGCTGGTCCAGCGTCTTTTCGACGCTGGGCTCGCCGCAACGCAGAAAAGGATTGGTCTGCCGCTCTAGGCCGATCTGCGACGGCAGACTGATGCGTCCCTCCGCGCGCCATTGCGTGACCTGCGCCACGCGAGCGGCGATCTGCGGGTTCTCCGGTTCCACGGCCGCGGCGAAACGCAGGTTGCTCAGGGTGTACTCGTGGGCGCAGTAGACCTGGGTGGCGTCCGGCAGCGCGGCGAGCCTGTTCAGCGAATCGAACATCTGCCGGGGCGTTCCCTCGAACAGTCGACCGCAACCGGCGGCGAACAGGGTGTCGCCGCAGAACAGCCAGGGCAGGGCATCATCATGGAAGTAGGCGATGTGGCCGAGGGTATGACCGGGGACGTCGATCACCTCGAAGTCCAGGCCAAGCACTTCGATACGCTGGCCGTCGCCCAGCGCCTGATCGAGGGCCGGGATGCTCTCCTGCGACGGGCCGAAGACCCGCGCGCCGGTCTTCGCCTTGAGGGCGGCGACCCCGCCGACATGGTCGGCGTGGTGATGAGTGGTCAGAATCGCTTCCAGGGTCCAGCCGGCGTGGGCGTCCAGCCAGGCTTGCACGGGGGCGGCGTCGCCCGGATCGACCACCGCGCAGCGGCGGTTTTGGTCGTCCTGCAACAGCCATATATAGTTGTCGGCGAAGGCGGGCAGGGCATCGATACGCAACATGGCTTGGCTCGCTATGCGGATTACAAAGTTGCATCTTAAGCAGGCCCAGGCCTCCTTGCAGGAGAAACGCATGACCGAAAACACCATCGCCCAGGCCGATCCGCAGTGGCAGGCGCTGATTGGCGCCGCCCGCGAGTGGTTCGAGGGCCCGTTCGGGCAGCAACTGTTGGTGGAAGAACGCCAGGTGCTGGAGGAGGAACTGGCGCGCTACTTCGGCGGTTACTTGGTGCATTACGGTCCGCAGGCCGGACCGCTGCCGGCGGCGAAGCAGATCCAGCGCAGCGTCAGCCTGGGTGCGCCGTTTCCCGGCGTGGAGATCGTCTGCGAGGAGCAGGCCTGGCCGCTGGGCGAGCACGCGGCCGACATCGTGGTGCTGCAGCACGGTCTGGACTTCTCGCTGTCGCCCCACGGCTTGCTGCGCGAGGCCGCGCGCAGCGTGCGTCCCGGAGGCCACCTGCTGATCGTCGGAATCAACCCGTGGAGCGCCTGGGGGATGCGTCACCTGTTCGCCCAGGACGCCTTTCGCCAGGCCCGCTGCATCGCTCCGACGCGGGTCGGCGACTGGATGAACCTGCTCGGATTCGCGCTGGAGAAACGCCGCTTCGGGTGCTATCGTCCGCCGCTCGCTTCCAGCGCTTGGCAGAACCGCCTGGCTCGTCTGGAACGCTGGGGCGACCGCGGGCACATGCCGGGCCCCGGCTTCTATCTACTGGTGGCGCGCAAACTGGTCGTCGGTTTGCGCCCCCTGCCGCAGACCCGCCGCGAACCCATGGGCAAGCTGCTGCCGATGCCGGTGGCGAAGGTCAGCCGGCGCGATTCCGAGCAATGAAATGACTGAACAGACCACGATCTATACCGATGGCGCCTGCAAGGGCAATCCCGGCCCCGGCGGCTGGGGCGCGTTGCTGGTGTACAAGGGCGTCGAGCGCGAGCTCTGGGGCGGTGAGCCCGATACCACCAACAACCGCATGGAACTTACCGCGGCGATCCGCGGCCTGGCCGAACTCAAGCGCCCGTGCGACGTACTGCTGGTGACCGATTCCGAGTACGTCATGCGCGGCATCCAGGAGTGGCTGCCGAACTGGAAGAAGCGCGGCTGGAAGACCGCAGCCAGGCAGCCGGTAAAGAACGCCGATCTCTGGCAGCAGCTCGACGAGCAGGTCGCCCGGCACAACGTGACCTGGCAGTGGGTGCGTGGTCATAACGGCCATCCCGGCAACGAGCATGCCGACATGCTGGCCAACCGCGGCGTCGTCTCGGCGAAACACAGAACCTCCGTCTGACAGGAAGCGCCATGCGTTCAGTTGTACTCGATACCGAAACCACCGGCATGCCGGTCACCGACGGCCACCGCATCATCGAGATCGGTTGCGTCGAAGTGATCGGACGCCGCCTGACCGGGCGGCATTTCCACGTGTATCTCCACCCTGATCGCGAGATCGACGAAGGCGCCATTGCGGTCCACGGCATCACCCTGGACTTCCTCGCCGACAAACCGCGCTTCAAGGATGTCGCCGACGACTTCTTCGAATTCATCAAAGACGCGCAGTTGATCATCCACAACGCGGCGTTCGACATCGGCTTCATCAACAACGAGTTCGCCCTGCTCGGGCAGCGCGAGCGCGCCGACATCAGCGAACACTGCTCGGTGCTCGACACCCTGGCCATGGCGCGGGAGCGGCATCCCGGCCAGCGCAACAACCTCGATGCCCTGTGCAAGCGCTATGGCGTGGACAACTCCGGTCGCGACCTGCACGGCGCCTTGCTCGATGCCGAGATTCTTGCCGACGTCTACCTGACCATGACCGGCGGGCAGACCAACCTGTCCCTCGCCGGTGACGGCAGCGAAAGCGAAACCGGTGGCCGGGCCCATCCCACGCCGATCCGACGTCTGGCTGCCGATCGCGCGCTCACCCGGGTGATTCGTGCCAGCGAGGCCGAACTCGCCGCCCACGCGGCGCGGCTCGCGGTCATCGAGAAATCCGCTGGCACCCCGGCGCTCTGGATGCAGCTGGAGCAGGAGCCGGCCGAGGCGCTGAGCGAAGCCTGAAACGGCCGCGGCGAGTTATCGCCGCGCGACCTTTTCGTACAGCGGTCGCGGCCGGGGGTTCCTCCCGCCGGGGCGAGCCTCTACCCTGAGGCGACGGGCAGGACGGGCCTGCCGACCTCAGGGCGGTGACATGTACAAAGATCTGAAATTCCCCGTGCTCATCGTGCATCGCGACATCAAGGCCGACACGGTCGCCGGTGAACGCGTGCGCGGTATTGCCCAGGAACTGGCGCAGGACGGGTTCAGCATCCTTTCCACTGCCAGCTCGGCTGAGGGGCGCATCGTCGCGTCGACCCACCACGGCCTGGCCTGCATCCTGGTCGCCGCCGAAGGTGCCGGGGAGAACCAGCGCCTGCTGCAGGACGTCATCGAGCTGATCCGCCTGGCCCGGGTGCGCGCCCCGCAACTGCCGATCTTCGCCCTCGGCGAGCAGGTCACCATCGAGAACGCGCCCGCCGAGGCGATGGCGGACCTGAACCACCTGCGCGGGTTGCTCTACCTGTTCGAGGACACCGTGCCGTTTCTTGCCCGGCAGGTCGCGCGGGCCGCGCGCAACTACCTGTCAGGGTTGCTGCCGCCGTTCTTCAAGGCGCTGGTCGAGCACACCGCGCAGTCCAACTACTCCTGGCACACGCCCGGCCATGGCGGTGGCGTGGCCTATCGCAAGAGCCCCGTGGGCCAGGCGTTCCACCAGTTCTTCGGCGAGAACACGCTGCGTTCGGACCTGTCCGTGTCGGTGCCGGAACTCGGCTCCCTGCTCGACCACACGGGCCCGCTGGCCGAGGCCGAGGCCCGCGCCGCGCGCAATTTCGGCGCCGACCACACCTTCTTCGTGATCAACGGTACCTCGACGGCGAACAAGATCGTCTGGCACAGCATGGTAGGCCGTGACGACCTGGTACTGGTCGACCGCAACTGCCACAAGTCGATTCTGCACTCCATCATCATGACCGGCGCGGTGCCGCTGTACCTGGTGCCGGAGCGTAACGAGCTGGGCATCATCGGGCCGATCCCGCTGTCCGAATTCAGCCGCGAGTCGATCCAGGCGAAGATCGACGCCAACCCGCTGGCCCGCGGCCGGCCACCGAAGGTCAAGCTCGCGGTGGTCACCAACTCCACCTACGACGGCCTCTGCTACAACGCCGAACTGATCAAGCAGACCCTCGGGGATAGCGTCGAAGTGCTGCATTTCGACGAAGCCTGGTACGCCTACGCCGCGTTCCACGAGTTCTACGCCGGCCGCTATGGCATGGGCACGCGGCGCCATGAACAGGCGCCGCTGGTGTTCACCACGCACTCCACGCACAAGCTGCTGGCAGCCTTCAGCCAGGCGTCGATGATCCATGTGCAGGACGGCGGCGTGCGCCAGCTGGACCGCGACCGCTTCAACGAAGCCTTCATGATGCACATCTCGACCTCGCCCCAGTACAGCATCATCGCCTCGCTGGACGTGGCCTCGGCGATGATGGAAGGCCCTGCCGGGCGTTCGCTGATCCAGGAAACCTTCGACGAAGCGCTGAGCTTCCGCCGCGCCCTGGCCAATCTGCAGCAGAGCTTGGGTGAGGAAGATTGGTGGTTCAGCATCTGGCAGCCGCCTCTGGCGGAAGGCGCCGACAGCGCCACCACGGCCGACTGGTTGCTGGCGCCGGACGCCGACTGGCACGGCTTCGGCGAGGTTGCCGAGGATTACGTACTGCTCGATCCGATCAAGGTCACCCTGACCACGCCGGGCCTCACCGCCGGCGGGCGCCTGGACGAGCGGGGGATTCCGGCCGCGGTGGTCAGCAAGTTCCTCTGGGAACGCGGACTAGTGGTGGAGAAGACCGGCCTCTATTCGATGCTGGTGCTGTTCTCGATGGGCATCACCAAGGGCAAGTGGAGCACCCTGGTCACCGAGCTGCTGGAATTCAAGCGCCATTACGACGCCAACGTGCCGCTCAACGAAGCCTTGCCTTCGGTGGCGCGCCAGGGCGGCACGCGCTATGCCGGGCTGGGCCTGCGCGACCTCTGCGATGAGTTGCATGGCTGCTACCGGGAAAACCGTACCGCCAAGGCGCAGAAGCGCATGTACACGGTGCTGCCGGAGCTGGCGATCAAGCCCGCGGATGCCTACGACAAGCTGGTGCGCGGCGACGTCGAAGCGGTGCCTATCGATCGGCTCGAAGGTCGTATCGCCGCGGTGATGCTGGTGCCTTATCCGCCGGGCATTCCGCTGATCATGCCGGGCGAGCGCTTCACCCCCGCAACCCGCGCGATCATCGACTACCTCGAGTTCGCCGGCACCTTCGACCGCAGCTTCCCCGGCTTCGATTCGGATGTGCACGGCCTGCAGCACGAGGATGGCGAGGCGGGGCGGGTCTACACCGTCGACTGCATCAAGGAATGACGTATAAGGCCAGCGGTGCCGACCTGCCAGGCGCGGGATCGACTTTTGCGAGGCGCTTGTTGTTATAGTTGGACGGCTACGCCGCCGCGCGCCTCGCCGCGCCCAACTGTCCGTTGTCGAGGATGACAGCCGTGTCCGACTACAAAGCCTTCCGCGTCGAAACCCAGGACAAGATCGCCCACGTGACGATCAACCGCGCGGAAAAAGTTAACGCGATGAACGCCGATTTCTGGACGGAAATCATCGACATCTTCCGCTGGATCGACGAGACCGACGACATCCGTGTGGTGATCGTATCCGGTGCCGGCAAGCACTTCTCATCGGGTATCGACCTGGCGATGCTGGCGTCGGTCGGCAGCGAGCTGGGCAAGGACGTCGGCCGCAACGCCCAGGTGCTGCGGCGCAAGATCCTGCAGTTGCAGGCCTCCTTCAACGCCGTGGACCAGTGCAGCAAGCCGGTGCTCGCGGCGATCCAGGGTTACTGCCTGGGAGGCGCCATCGACCTGATCAGTGCCTGCGACATGCGCTACTCGACCACCGACGCGCAGTTCTCCATCAAGGAGATCGACATGGGGATGGCCGCCGACGTCGGCACCCTGCAGCGCCTGCCGCGGATCATCGGCGACGGCATGATGCGCGAACTCGCCTTCACTGGTCGCAGCATCGACGGCGAGGAAGCGCGCCGTTTGGGCCTGGTCAACCGGACCTACGCCGACCAGCAGGCGTTGCTCGACGGGGTATTCGCCATCGCCCGCGAGATCGCCGCGAAATCCCCGGTGGCCATTCGCGGCACCAAGGAAATGATCCGCTACATGCGCGATCACCGGGTCGACGACGGCCTGGAGTACATCGCGACCTGGAATGCCGCGATGTTGCAGTCGGCCGATCTGCGCGTGGCCATGGCCGCGCAGATGACCAAGCAGAAAGCAGACTTCGCCGATTGAATTCGGTTTCGGACAGAGCGCCGGAGGCGCGATAGGCATGGCTGGAGCCACATCCCTCGGATTGGTGCGCGACGAGCTGTTCGCCACCATGGAGGAGGCCGAGCAGAGCCTCGAGCAGTTCATCACCGAACGCGAGAACGTCAGCCTGCTGCAACAGGCGATCGAAAGCCTGCAGCAGGTTCGCGGAACGCTGAAACTGATCGAGCTCACCGGCGCCGAGATGCTCGCCCAGGAGATTCAGCAGCAGGCGACCGACATTCCCGCGGGTGCCAGCGAGGTGCGCGACATCCAGTTGGCTGCGCTCAGCACCGCACTCTTCGTGCTGCGCCGCTACCTGGAGAACCTAGATGCGCACCGCGAGGAAATGCCGGAAGTCCTGCTGCCGGCGATCAACGATCTGCGCAAGGCCGGCAACCAGCCGCCGCTGCCGGAGAGTTTCTTTTTCAGTGTCCGCCTCGACCAGCCGCGTCCGCTGCGCGATGGGACAACCCGCGAAACGGTCGACCTGACGGCCGAGGGTCGCCGGCTGCGGCAGATGTATCAGGTCGGGTTGCTTGGTTTCATCCGCGAGCAGAGTTCGGCCTCCAGCCTGCGCCTGATGCTGCGCGCGCTGACGCGACTCGACGGGCTGCTCGGCGACGATCCGCGTTCGCGACTGTGCTGGATCGCTGCGGCCGCGATCGAAGCCCAGGTCGACGGCCAGCTGTTGCCACGCAAATCGCGCAAGCAGCTGTTCGCCCGCATCGATCGCGAACTCCGCCAGTTGCTCGCCGCGCCCGATTACGAGGCGCCGCGCCTGTTGCTCAAGGAGATGCTCTACCTGGTCGCGCTGGCCGACACCCATGGCCCGCTGGCCGAACCGCTGCGCGAGACCTTCAGCCTGACCGCGCTGCCGTTCACCGACCACCTTCTCGAAGAGGAATACCAGCGCCTCACCGGCCCCGGCCAGGCGGTGATGCGCTCGCTGTCTTCGGCGATCGGCGAGGAGCTCGCCAGCGTCAAGGACTTGCTCGACCTCATCGAGCGGGGCGCCGCCGACGAAGAGAGCCTGGGCAGCCTGCACGCGCTGCTCGGCAAGTTGTCCAAGACCCTGGCGATGGTTGGCCTGACCTCCGCGGGCAACGCGCTGCAGACGCAACTGGCCGAGGTTTCTTCCTGGGTCGACCAGAATCCCGTTCCGGCCAATGCACTGCATGGTCTGGCCGATGCGGTGCTTTACGTGGAAGGCATGGTTGCCAGTCTCGACCGCGGCGAGCGCCGCGAAGCCCGTCCACGAACCGTTCCCGGGGCCGACGCGCAGTCCTTCGCCATTCACCAGCTCGCGGAAGCACGCATCCTGGTGATCGACGAAGCGCAGGCGTGCCTCGCGCTGGCCAAGCGGGCGATCACCGCTTACCTGGAATCCGAAGGAGACAAGATGCATCTGCTCAACGTCCCTGGAACGCTGCAAACCGCCCGTGGTGGATTGTGGTTCCTCGATCAGCCGCGAGCGGCGGCGATGATCGGCGCCTGCGCCGACTACATCCAGCGGCAGATGCTCGAAGCACCCGCGCGACCGTCGGAACAGATGCTGGAAACCCTCGCGGATGCCCTCGCCAGTCTCGAGTACTACCTGGAAGCCGGCACGCTGCTGCCCGACGAGCATTCGGAAGTGCTCGACCTCGCCGCCGACAGCGTTCGCGCCCTCGGCATGCCGGTGGATGCCTGATGGGTAGCCGCTGGTGTGCCGGGCTGGTGGATGCCGGCGTTCCCGGTGGATGGGCGCTGGCCGCGTCCCCCGAGGGCTTTCTCTCGGACGCCAATGGCGTGCTGTTCCCCCGTGAATGGCTGAAGCGCCAGGAGCTGGCCAGGTTCGAGGAGCACGGGATCGGTCAGTTCGACGGGCAACCGGTGTTCCTGCTGCAGGCGGACCAGCCGTTCGAGCTGCCTGGCGCGCACTGGCAGGGCTTGCGCCAGTTCATGATGCAAAGCGATGCCGAGCACTTCCAGATGCTTGCCTATGCCAGCCAGATCGGCACCTGGTCCAGCCAGCACCGTTTCTGCGGTCGCTGTGGTGCGCGGATGCAGCGGCACTCCGGCGAGCGCGCGATGCATTGCGTGGAGTGCGGGCTGCACCAGTACCCACGGATTTCGCCCAGCATGATCGTGCTGGTCACCCGGGGGGATGAGGTCCTGCTGGCACGCTCACCACGCTTCGTCAGCGGGGTTTACAGCACGCTGGCGGGGTTCGTCGAGCCGGGCGAGACGGTGGAGCAGTGCGTGGTGCGCGAAGTGCGTGAGGAAGTTGCCGTGGAGGTGCGAAACCTGCAATACCTCGGCAGCCAGAGCTGGCCGTTCCCGCATTCGCTGATGCTCGGCTTCCATGCCGAATACGCCGGTGGCGACATCGTTCCGCAACCTGGCGAGATAGAGGATGCGCAGTGGTTCAAAGTGAATGACCTGCCACCGCTGCCCAACGCGAAGTCCATCGCGCGGTATCTGATCGATCTCTATGTGGCTCGCCGCTCAGGCGGCGCCGATCCAGTGCTGCCAGACTAGCCGCGCGGTCAACGCCAGCACCACAAGGATGAACACCGGGCGGATGAATCGGGCGCCGCCCTTGATCGCGGTGCGCGCCCCGATGAACGCGCCGAGCATCAACGCCAGCCCCATGCCGAGCCCGAGCGCCCAGGCCACCTGCCCGGAACAGATGAACACCGCGAGCGCCGTGGCGTTGCTCACGAAGTTCATGCTGCGCGCCACGCCACTGGCGCGCAGCAGGTCGAGCGGGTACATCAGCAGGCTGCTGACCGTCCAGAACGCCCCGGTCCCCGGGCCGGCCACGCCATCGTAGAACCCCAGCCCAAGTCCCTGCGGCCATTGCCGTCTCCTGGCGATGGGCGCTGCGCTGTCCTCAAGGGCACCCTCCGGCACCTTGCCGAACAACAGGTACAGCCCGCAGCCGAACACGATCAGCGGAAGCAGTTGATTGAGCCAGCGTGCCGGCACCCAATGGGCGACGATCGCGCCGATCAGCGCGCCGATTGCCGTCGCAAGCAGCGCAATTCGCCATTCACCCGGATCGAAGAGCTTGCGTCGGTAGAAGGTGAAACCGGCCATTCCCGAACCGAAGGTGGCGCACAGCTTGTTGGTGCCCAGGACCAGATGGGGCGGCAGGCCGACGGTGAGCAGCGCCGGCATCGTCAGCAGCCCGCCGCCGCCGGCGATCGCATCGATGAAGCCGGCGAGGAAGGCGACCAGGGCGAGAATGACCAGGGTGCCGGGATCTACGGCGAGTTCGAAGGGAAATGGCATGGCGTCGAGGTCGGCCGAATGGCGAAAACAGGCGCGCATGATGCCGCTATTCGACGGGATAAGGAATCGGCCGCGGCGTATCGCCCGCGCCCGGCTTCCACGCCGGCACTTTGCTTCCTCCGGCGTTGACTAACGCAGGAGTCGAATGTCGTTAACTAGGGAAACTCATGAACAACCCGAACCTGGAACAGAAGGTCTTCCTGGCACTGCTTTTGGTGGTTTCGCTGGCATTCGCCTGGATCCTGCTGCCGTTCTATGGCGCGGTGTTCTGGGCGGTGATTCTCGCCATCCTATTCGGCCCGTTGCAGCGGCGCCTGCTCAAGCGCTTCGGCGGGCGACGCAACCTGACGGCGCTGACCACCTTGCTGGTGAGCCTGCTGGTGGCGGTGCTGCCGGTGATCATCATCACCGCGCTGCTGGTGCAGGAGGGCGCCACGCTCTACCAACGCATCGAAAGCGGCGACCTGAACGTCGGCGCCTATGTCGAACAATTCCGCGAGATGCTGCCGCATTTCGTTCAGAACCAGCTGGACCGCTTCGGCCTCAATGACCTCGGCAGCCTGCGTGATCGTCTTTCCAGCGGGGCACTCGCCGGCAGCCAGTTCCTCGCGACCAAGGCCTTCAGTTTCGGCCAGGGCACGTTCGAGTTCGTCGTGGGCTTCTTCGTGATGCTCTACCTGCTGTACTTCTTCTTGCGCGATGGCCCGGAGCTGGTTGCCCGCATCCGCCAGGCGATTCCGCTGAGCCAGAACCAGAAGCGCAAGTTGTTCAGCAAATTCACCCGGGTGGCGCGCGCGACGGTGAAGGGCAATATCGTCGTGGCGGCCACCCAGGGTGCGCTGGGCGGATTGATCTTCTGGTTCCTCGGCATTCCCAGCCCGCTGCTGTGGGGGGTGCTGATGGCGTTCCTCTCGCTGTTGCCGGCGGTTGGGGCGGGCATCATCTGGACACCGGTGGCGATCTATTACCTGCTCAACGATCAGGTGACCCAGGGCGTACTTCTGACTCTCTACGGCATCTTCGTCATCGGCCTGGTGGACAACATCCTGCGCCCGATACTGGTCGGCAAGGACACCAAGATGCCGGACTACGTGGTGCTGGTGTCGACGCTTGGCGGACTATCGCTGTTCGGGCTCAACGGTTTCGTCGTAGGCCCGTTGATCGCGGCGTTGTTCATGTCGACATGGGGGCTGTTCACCGGGCCAGCCAGCGCGCCGTCGGCGCTCAGCGCCGAGATGCCCGTAGTGCCGCCCACGGAGCGACCCGGCTAGTGTCAGGTCCGGGCGATGCCGTGGCGCCGCAGTTTGCGATACAGCGTGTTACGGCTGATGCCCAGGGCCCGGGCGCTGCGAGTCATGTGCCAGTGCTCTCCGTCGAGGGTGGCGAGCAGCGCTTCACGCTCGGCTTCGGCCAGCGGGGCGGTGCTGGGCAGTGGTGCGACGGACAGTTCCGGTTGCACCGCGCGCAGATCCTCCAGTTCGATGCGTCCGTTCTCGGCTAGCGCCACCAGCGCACGCAGCAGGGTGCGCAATTGGCGCACATTGCCCGGCCAGGGCTGTACGAGCAGCGCCTGGAGGGCGTCCGGAGCCAGCTGTAGTGGTTCGCCTACGGTTTCTTCGCTCAGCAACTGTTCGATCAGTTCGGCCTTGTCGCTGCGCTCACGTAGCGGTGGCAAACTGATCTGCAGGCCGGCGAGCCGGTAGTAGAGGTCTTCGCGAAACTTGCCCTCGGCGATCATCGCCGGCAAATCGCGGTGGCTCGCACTGACCAGCCTTACGTCCAGCGGCAATGCCTGCGATGCGCCGAGCGGCTGGACCTGGCGGGACTCGAGCACGCGCAGCAGGCGGGTCTGCATGGCCAGCGGCATGTCGCCGATTTCGTCGAGAAAGAGGATGCCCCCGTTGGCCTGCAGGAGCTTGCCGGTCATGCCGTCCTTGTGCGCACCGGTGAAGCTGCCGCCGCGGTAGCCGAACAGCTCGCTCTCGATCAGGCTTTCCGGAATCGCCGCGCAATTAATTGCCACGAACGGCTTGCTGGCGCGCGAACCGTTGCGATGCAACGCGGCGGCGAAGGCATCCTTACCGGTGCCGGTTTCACCGTGCAGCAGCACCGGTACGTCGCGCTCCAGCACGCGGCTGGCACGTCCGAAGGCTTGACGCAGGCGCGAATCGGCCAGGCAGGGGGCAGCCGCGCCTGAGGGGGCCTGGCTGTTTCCTCGGGATGGCCTCGCCGTCGGTGCGGGGCGGGCGAGCTGGCCATGCAGCAAACGTCCATCGCGCGCGCGTAACGCCAGGCAACCACCGGCGTCGCCGGGTAACGGGTCAAGCAGGCGCTCGACAGACAGCTCGAAGAGATGTTCCAGCGGGCGGCCGAGCAACGCTTCGCGCGTTTCGCCCAACAGGCTCAGCGCCGCTTCGTTGAGCGCCTCGATGTGGCCACGTTCGTCGAAGGCCAGCAGGCCCTCACTGAGCATGCCCAGATACTCGGGCCGCGCATGCAGGCGCAGCAGGCGTCGGCCGTTGCAGGTCTGCACGAAGTAGGCGCCTTCGATCAGCTTGGCGGACAGGCTGGTCAGTGCCATGGTCTGATAGTTGTTGCGCCCGGTCGGCTCGTCCCGGCACGTGGAAACGTTGAGCACCGCCAGCGGCTCGCCATATGGGTCGAGGATCAGGCTGGCGGAGCAGGTGAGACCGGTATGGCGTCCGTGGAAGTGTGCGTCGCGACGGATGGTCAGTGGCTGGCGCTCCACCAGGCAGGTGCCGACACCGTTGGTGCCTTCGGTCGCCTCGTCCCACACCGCGCCCAGCCATAGGCCTGCGCGTTGGAAGTCGTCGCGCTCGGCGTCCCGGGCCAGGCTATCTATGACCACGCCCTGGGTGTCGGTCAGAAGGATCGCGTGGTCGCTGCCGCCCAGTTGCTGATGCAGGCTGTTCATCTGCCAGCGGGCGATGGCAATGATCCGCTGCAGACGTTCGCGGCATTCGTTCAGCCGCGGACGTTCCATCACGTAAGGCGCGTGCAGGCGGGAAGGATCGAGGTGGTGCTGCTCCAGGCAGCGCCGCCAGGAACGCGCGATGGCCGGGTCGCTGGCCGGACCTTGGATGGGTGGCAGGCCTTCACCAAAGCGCAGGACTTGCTGCGCGTGCTGATGGATCGTGTTCATTCTTGTTGTTCTCCGAAGCGGTGCCGCAGCGGGTGCCGGCCCAGCATAGGACAAAATCTCGCTCCAGGCATACAGGTCATCGGCGGTACGAGGTGTCATCGGGGGTGTCTCGTATCTGGTACATCGAGGGTACCCAGGCTCCATTGCGTTAGGCTGCAGGCCGCGTCAGCCGGGGCCTTTCCTCTTCTGGCCTCGCTCTTGCTCATGTTCTTGCGGGTTCCGCCCATGACAACAACAAGATCAGGAGAACACCCATGCGTTACGCAGTCCCCAATACCCCTGGCTCCGTCCTCACCCTCAAACCGCGCTACGGCAACTACATCGGTGGCGAGTTCGTACCGCCGGTGGACGGCCAATACTTCACCAACACCTCGCCGGTGAACGGCTCGGTGATCGGCGAGTTTCCGCGTTCCTCGGCGGCCGACATCGACAAGGCGCTGGACGCCGCGCACGCCGCCGCCGATGCCTGGGGCAAGACCTCGGTGCAGGACCGTTCGCTGATCCTGCTGAAGATCGCCGACCGCATCGAAGCCAACCTCGAGTTGCTCGCCGTCGCCGAAACCTGGGACAACGGCAAGGCCGTGCGCGAGACGCTGAACGCCGACGTGCCGCTGTCCGCCGACCACTTTCGCTACTACGCCGGCTGCATCCGCGCCCAGGAAGGCAGCGCCGCGGAGATCAACGAGCACACCGCGGCCTACCACTTCCACGAGCCGCTGGGCGTGGTCGGGCAGATCATCCCGTGGAACTTCCCGC
>NZ_JASCPA010000058.1:0-34137 GCF_029959715.1 Pseudomonas sp. PS02288
ACCCCGGCCCACGCCAGTGGCGGCCCCCCCCGGGCGCCCCGGGGCCGCGGGGGGCGAGGTGGCGATTTTGCTTTGGACGCTGGAACCGGGCGCGGCCACCGCCGCGCCCGGATTTTCGACAAGCGGCCCCAAGGCGGAACGGCTTGGGCCGGTGCCGCTCGTTATTCCTTGGTTTCGATGATCCCCCAGAGAGCACGCGGAAAGGCGTGGCCTGTGATGGGATGCAAGTCGGTCAGATCGGTGCAGGCTGTCCAGCCGGGGGGCGGACGGTAACCGCGCACGTCGCCTTCGCCGTGCCTGCGGCGAGAGCGTACCGTGCCGGGCGCATAGGTCGCCGTCGTGCGCGGGGTGGTGGTGCGGATCAAGGGGCCTCTCCTTCAAGCGAAGCGCCCCGGTCGAGGCCGGGGCGCTTGCCTTCGGCGCGGGTCAAGCGGCCAGTGCCTCGGCGGGTTCATCCGCCATTGCCACGGCATCCCCCGGGGCATCCTGTGCTTGCGTTTCCTGCGGCGCAGCTTCCGGGCCTTCGGTCTTGAAGATGGCAGGCATCCAGCCGGTGCCGTCCGCCAGCCGTTCGGCTTCGCTGGCAATGTCCGCCTTCTTCAACTTCGCCAGTCGGGTAGCGTGCGACGGTGCGAACTCGCCCACGGCTTCCAGAATCGCGGCCTTCGGCACATGCTGGAAATAGCCGTCTGCGGTGGGCTGCCACCATGTCGCCATGTCGAGGCCTACGGCCTGCGCCAGTTCCGCGCCCGGCTGGTGCGTCGTGGCGCGAGGCGTCACCACGTCCACGGTCGCCGCCACGCATACCGCCAGCAGCCGCACCAGTTCGCCCTGCTCCATCGCCAGCAGCGCTGCGAACAGTTCGGCGCTGTCCTGCGGCAGCGCTTCGCCCGCGACCTGCTGCAACTCGCGCAGGGCTACGGCGGCAGGCGATTCGGGCCAGTCGGGGGCCATGCCTTCCAGCCGGTCTTGCACGGTCAGGCGCACGCCCAGCGGCAAGTCGTGGCCGTAGTGGCTGTCCTGCAAGATGCTCTGCACCATTCCATGCGCCAGCGCGGCCAGTGCGACTTGCGGATGCCGGGCGACTTCGATTTGCAGCGCGGCGGTGCGGTGCGCGCTCAAGCGCTGGGCCAGCCGGTCGGACAGGCTCGCAGCCTTGGGCTGCTCGGCGTCCTCGCCTTCGTCGTCGTTCCCGGCTTCGTCTTCCGTGCTGCCGAAACCCTGCCGCAAGCGTTCCAGCGTGCGCAGCGCCTTGGCTTCGGCTTCGCGCAGCAGCCCGCGATGAATCACGGCTTCGCCGCTGCGGTCGAGGGTGACGACGGCACCGGCCACGGCGCGCACGTCCGGGGCGTAGCCCTGCAAGGCTTCCTCCACGGCTTGCAGTTCTCCGGCGACCTGTTCGCGGCGCGGTTCCAGCGACTCGGTCTTGTCCTCGTCCTCGGCGTCGTAGGCTTCTTCCAGTTCGGCGTCGATCTTGTCGAGGCGGATTTGCAGCGAGGCGATGCGGCGGGCTTCGCGGGTGCTCGGTTCGCGGCGCTGGCGCGGTGCGTTCTGGAACGCCTGCCGCTCGGCGTAGCTCATGTGCGGCACGGCTTCCACCCATGCCCAACCCTCGGCGCGCACGTCCTCGGCCAGCGCATCCAGCTTGCCGCGCACCAGCGTTTCCAGCAGTGCGGTATCGGTGAGGTAGGTGCCGGCATCGCCTTCGGCGAACAGGTCGCGGCGGATGCCGCCGCCAGCCTGTTGGTAGGCATCCAGCCCGACGAAGCGCACCAGCGCGTGCGTGGCGTCGATTTCGCGCTCGGTCAGGCGTTCGCGCAGCGCGGACGCGCCACGCTGCCATTCGGGCGCACCGTAGAACGCGGCTTCCTGCGCGGCGTGGTCGTCGGTGATGGTCAGGGCCATCAACTGTTCCAGGGTGACGGCTCCGGCCCGGTAGTCGGCCAGCAGGCGCGGCGAGACGTTGGCCAGCTTCAAGCGGCGCTGCACCACCAGCGGGGACACGCCGAAGTCGGCGGCAATGTCTTCGATGGGACGGCCCTCCTTGACCAGTGCGGCGAACGCCTCGAACTGGTCGGCGGGGTGCATGTTCTCGCGCAACAGGTTCTCGGCCAAGCTCACGGTACGCGCCGAAGCATCGGGCACCAGCAGGCACGGTACTTCGTAGTCGGTGGCGATGCGCTTCTTCTTCGCCAGCAGCTTCAAGGCGGTCAGTCGGCGGTCGCCCGCCACCACTTCGTATTGCTCGCCATTGGCCGCGAGGATGACGACGAGGTTTTGCAGCAGGCCGATGCGGGTAATGCTCACGGCCAGTTCGGGAATGGACAGGCGCGGGGTCTTACGTGCGTTGCGCTTGGAGCGGCGCGGCAGCAACTGCGAGAGCGGAACCAGAATCAGGTTCTTGGTCGGGTCGGCCACTTCCAGCGGGGCGGCAGTTTCGATGGCGATGGTTTCGGTTTGGGTAACGACGTTCATGGTGATAGCTCCAATCGGTTGAGGGATGCAGCAGCGAGAGAAGCGGCAAGGGCTGCTGCCTGCCCCTGCCGCGTGGGGTTTCAGGCTTTCAACTGGCACATGCCATCGGCCAGCAGCCAAAGCGCGCGGTTGAGACGAATGTTTTGGTCGATGCCCTGCACCGGACGAGTCTGGTAGCGGCGTCCGTTGGCGCTGCGCCCGCGCAGGCCGCCTTGGGTCAGGTTTTCTTGCGTGCGGTTGAACATGCTCCACAAGTCCGGGCGGCGGTCGTCGTAGCGGCGCGGCATCAGGATTTGCGATTCCGTGATGGGCGCGGGCTTGTCGGGGTCGTCGTACTTGAGGGCCAGCGCGGCGCGGGCGAACACTTCGGATTCGCCATCGTTCAAGGTGATGGCGCGCATGGAATCGCGGGATTCCTTCACCCGGTCGAAGCCGCTCAACACTTCGTAAGCGCCTTCGATGACGTGCCCGGCCACGTCGCCCTTGTGGGGTACGCGCACATCGGCCACGGTGTCACCGAATACCAATCCGTTCTGGCAGACAAAGCGCAGCAGGCCAGCCAATAATTGATAGCTGCTGGTGCCGTCGTGCGAGTTCAGCAGGACGATTTCATTGGCTTCTGCATCGTTGACCTGGTTGGCATGACGCAGCCGGATCATGTGCTTGGTGAAATCGCGGCGGTCTTCGTTGCGCACGCGGGTCTGCGCCACCATGAAGGGCTGGAACCCTTCCTTGCGAAGCTCCGTCAGCACGGCAGCGGTGGGGATATAGGCGTACCGCTCTGAACGGCTTTCGTGCGGGGCTTCCGCGAAGATGGACGGCGCGACCCTGCGGATTTGATCGTCGGACAGCGGGTAATCGCTGCGCAGCGACGGGGAACGGGAAGCGAATCGGGATGCGAGTTGCATTGCATTTCTCCTGACGAAAAGGGTTTGCTGTTAAAACCGCACACCGGATTCCTAGATTCGGAGCCCAGCCTTTCGGCTGTTCGGTGCGGTCGGCACGAGGAACCCGGTTGGCCCTGTTGCCACCGTCTTTCCTGAGTTCATCGCCCGCGACGGAAGGGAGCCCGTGGACGGGGGCCGTCAAGGAGACAAGCGCAGGGTTGGTGCGGCCCGCAGGCGCAGCCGAGGACACGGCCCTGCGCGCCTTGACGGCACACGGACGCGGGCTACAGTCGCGGACAAGGTGATGAAGTCAGGGGAGACGGCTGGACATGGCAACGGCCGCCTCTATGCGCCGACCGCACGGCAAGCGAAGCGCGCAGGCCCGGATCGAGCAATCCGGGCCGTAGGCGTCAGCGATATGGAAGGCTGGCGAATGCCAGTCCCGTCAGGGATGAGCGAATTGCGAACCTGGAGCAGCGCGATCCGCGAAGCGGAGACGCCCAAGGTTTCCCGACTTACTATTCCGGTTCAATGCCCAGGTGGAAAGCCACCCGCTCCAACAAACAGGGACGAATTCGACCATCCATGCCGCCATCTCTCGAATCAGCCATCAGAGCATCCGCTACTCGATTGAGCCACTACATTGAAGTGCATCGAGAGCACCCTGAAGTCAGCTTCCACGAGCACGTCAAGCAGCGGCGCAGAGATAAAGCCGTTCGGGCGAGTTCGTTCAAGCTGATTTATTTCGACACGCTCGCCTGGAAATGTGTGGCGGACTACCAGCAGAACAAGGCCACCCTAACGGCAGAGATGAAGGCATTTGGCGCGAGCATCGAACGAGCCGTGCTAACAGGACGCTTCGCGTTCCCCATCGGCGTCCCCACGTACTTTGAGTTGGACTCGATGGTCGATCCGACCACCCGAGAGGCGCTCAAGAAGCTGGTAAACGAGCTTTCCCATGGGCTTTGCATCACGTCCTTCCATGACCGTATCGGCTCCGAGTTGCAGAAGCTGCGGACGAACCGACTGGGTGAAGTCGAGGGTCCGGAAGACTTCTTGTGCAGCCCTGTCGAAATGATGGGGATACCGACCATCTCGCTGCCGGACTTCGTCAAGGCGCAGGTGGACGAAGTCACATTCAACAAAGCTTTTTTTGATGCCCTGTACGAGCTTCCGTTTTCCATCCAGTTGGATGTGGCCGGCAATGCACCGGGTGAGAAATGGGACAACTCGCGCGGCATTGCCGCCCTCAATGATGGCAAGGCACAGCATCAGGCCGAGGTTGTGAATCTCAACACAGGCATTTTCTTAGAAGTGAAGGGTGGCATCGAAGCCTGGTTCCTCAGTGAAGGCATGGCACTCAATCACCAGGAAATCACCCTGAATGCTTTGAACGCGATGAACCACTGGAAGCAGACGCCTTCCTCGCGCGCATTGCCGACAATGCGCATCCTCAGCTCGCTGTATGGATTGATGCGGTTTGATCCGAATCGTCGATACAAAAATGGAGATCCCAACGACTTCCTGATAGCGGCATCCGCCCTCCCCGTCGCCCATGCGCTTTTCACGGACAGGAAATTTGCGAACCTCTTGTCCGACAAGAGAATCGGGCTGGACAAGTTTTCGGATTGCACCGTGGTGAGCGGCTTCGAGGAAATGGCTCGATACCTCGAAGAACAGACACAATGAAAAGGAGGCCGAAGCCCCCCTTCGCTTACACGAGGATCTGCCCTGCCCGCCGCGCGTCGCGCGCATAAGCGATCAGGCGCTTCTCCGCGCGGAAGTGCAAATCGCGCTCGATCGGCAGGCCAAGTCGTCCGCGTACATTCGCTAGCTCCTGCAAGCTGACCCAGCCGAGTTCAGGCATCCCCAGGCCCAGGTCACACAGGCCAAAAGCATGGTCGTTATCGTCCGGGTCGATCTCGGTCAGCAGCCAAGTCGCCCCGGCGTCCGGCGTGAACAGCTTGACCACGGGAGCGGGGTCGAAGTCAGGGTTCCGGAATGATTCGCGGCCGTTGGCCAGCAGCAGGAAGCGTTGTCCATCGGTGATAAGTGTGTCTATGGCGATCTCCGGTTGCACGGGCGGAATTGCCCGGAACCGTCGCCAGCACGGCGCAGCGCAGCGGTCAGGGGGCGCAAGCCGGCCGCAGGACGCCAGCGCCATCGGCGCGCCGCCCTTGACGGCGAGAACGCCGTGATACGGTGAAGGGAACAGCAAGACCGCCCCGCGCACCAAACAACCCCGCTGCCCTGCCGCTGGCAAGCGGAGCGCGCAGGCCCGTCCAGGCCGGAGGCCACAGGGATCAAAGCCAAATGGCCGCGACTCCCCCCGAGTTGCGGGTGCAACCCGCGAGCCGGACGACGGGATGACGACAACAAATAGCCCATGACAGCGAAGCCCAAATGAAGCACAATGTAGCTACAACAAAGCTTGAGGCATGTAATGGCAAGCAGCAGTGATGTCGTTCGCGCCCGGATTGACGGGCATATCAAAGAGGAAGCCACGAACGTCTTGGCAGGAATGGGCTTGTCCGTGTCGGACGCCATTCGGGTGCTGCTGACGCGCATTGCAGCCGATAAGGCGCTTCCCTTCGATATCAATCGTGTGCAGGCCCAGCCCAATACCAAGAAGCCATGAGCTTCTGCCTGAAAAACTCCAAGAACATTAAGGCCAGGGCCTGAACGCATGGATCGCATACAACAGCTCAACTACGAAAAGGACTTCCGCATTGCCTTCTTGGAATCCAAAGGGGATGGATTTCAACATCTGTTCGAGAAGCTGATGTCGAAGGTGCACCCCAACGACTTCATGGCTTGCCGGCCCTGGGGTAATGTTGGAGACAGGAAGAACGACGGATACTTGCCTTCCGCGCGGATCCTGTTTCAGAGCTACGCCCCCAATGAATTGAGCGCCGCCGAGGCCATCAAGAAGATCACCGAGGACTTCGAGGGGGCTAAAGAGCATTGGGAAGAACACTTTGATGAGTGGACCTTCGTCCACAATGCACCCGATGGGCGGTTAGGCCCCCACATCATCGAAGCTCTGGCCAAACTCGGGCAAGACAATCCGCAGATCAAAATCGGCCACTGTGGGTACGAGGAAATGCTGGCGAAGTTCCGCCTACTGAGCCTTCAGGATCTTGAATCCTGGTTTGGCCCCTCCCTGACGATGGAAGCGAACACTAATTTGGGCTTCAGCGACTTGGTCGCTGTGCTTACCCATATCAGCATCACTCCCATCCCCACGACGAGCGAAGTGAAGGACGTGTCACGCGGAAAGATCGAGGCAAACCTGCTGTCTCAGGCTGTGGCTGACTTCCTGAAGATCGGCATGCAGAAGTCCCCGCTCGTTGCTCAGTTCTTCAATAACTGGAAGAACCCCACCTACGGCGAACAAATCGCGCAGGCGTTCAAGAGTGAATACGTGGGGCTGCGGGACGGCGCTCCGCAGCTCCATCCAGATGAAATATTCGGTCGCCTAGAAGCGTGGGCCGGGGGCGCTGCGAATACCTCGCCTGCGCACAAGGCCGCGGTGTTGGCCGTCATGGCGTACCTGTTCGACAAGTGCGAGATTTTTGAAGACGCTCAAGCGATGGGGGCTGCATGATCCTGCCATCCAAACATCTGCCGCAGGATCGTGCGCTACTGACCGTCGGCGCGCATGTATTAACCTTCCTCGCGCGCCCCAAGACTGTCTCCGCGCTGTGGGAGGAATTGAACAGGCATGACGCTGGCCTGGCCGCAATGCCTCGGCGAATTACGTATGACTGGTTCTTGCTCGCCCTCGACCTCCTGTTTGCCCTTGGCACCATCGAACTCGAAAGTGGCCTTGTGGCGCGGAGGACAGCGTGATTCACCACATTTTCAGCACGCTGCCTAGCTTCAAGAATCTTGGAGAACTGAAGTCCGGGCTGAGCGTACTGCTCGCTCAAAAAACCGAGGGAGCGACCACCAAGCAAACGCGCAATCGCGCCGGAAAAACCAGCTTCATTGAATTAGTGCATTTTCTTCTTGGCGCGGATGCCGGTCCGGACTCGATCTTTCGCACCTCGGAGTTGGCCGAACACACTTTCGGGATGGACTTCGATCTGAAGTCGGAACGAACCGTCGTCGAGCGAAGCGGCAGCTCCAAAGCCAAAATCTTCATAACAGTTCCGCCTGCCGCGAAGGTCAAGTTCTCGGCCACCGAGTGGTGCACGTTTCTCGGCGAACAAATGTTTGGCCTGAGCAGCCTTGAAGCTGCAGGCAGCAAGCCGCCTTCGTTTCGGTCGCTGTTTGCCTACTTCGTACGCCGGCAGGCGAGCGGCGCCTTCATGACGCCAGAAAAGCAGGCCACGATGCAGGGAACTGGCGACATGCAGATGGCGCTGATGTTCCTGCTCGGACTGGACTGGCAGATTGCCCGAGATTGGCAAGCCGTGCGCGATCGGGAGAAGACCCTCGAAGAGTTGAAGAAGGCGGCCGGCAACGGTGCGTTCGGCTCGATCATCGGCAAGGCCGCCGACTTGCGCACTGAGCTGACCATCCAGGAAGCTCGTCTCAGGAAGCTTCACGCTGAAGTTGGAACTTTTCAGGTCTTGCCGGAGTACCGGGAACTGGAAGTCGAGAGCGCCAGCTTGACCCGCCAGCTCAATGAGCTGGCGAATGCCAACACCATCGACTTCTCAGCTATTCGTGATCTGGAAAGCGCGCTGGCCTCTGAGGTTCCTCCGGACCATGAAGACCTCCAGGCGGTCTATCAAGAAGCCGGTATCGTGCTACCTGGCTTGGTCAAGCGCCGCTACGAGGACGTGAAGAGCTTTCATGAATCCGTGGTGCGCAATCGCAAAGACTATCTGTCCAGCGAACTCGAAGCTGCGAAGCTACGTATCGAGCTGCGCGATAGTAAGAAGGCGCAGCTCGACCAGAGACGTGGCGAAATCCTGGGCATTCTCAGGAGCCACGGTGCGCTCGAACAGTTCCTCAAGCTGCAAGGCGAACTGGGGCGGCTGGAGTCCGAAGTGGAATCGTTACGGCAACGCTTCGAGGCCGCAGAGCAGCTCGAAGGCACAAAGAACGAATTGGAGATCGAGCGCAACCGCCTCACGATCCGCCTGCGGCGTGACTTCGCCGAGCAGAAGGAACGACTAGCGGAGGCTATCGTAGCCTTCGAGGAAACTTCCCAACGCTTATATGAGTCGGCCGGCAGCATGACGGTCGACGAAACCTCGAATGGACCGATCTTCAAGTTTCCGATGCAGGGCGAGCGCAGCAAGGGCATCAAGAACATGCAGATCTTCTGCTTCGACATGATGCTCATGCGCCTGTGCGCCAAGCGGCAGATGGGGCCGGGCTTCCTGATCCATGACAGTCATCTATTCGATGGGGTCGATGGGCGCCAGGTCATCAGCGCATTGCGTCTGGGCTCAGAGATCGCGCAGGAGCTTGGCTTTCAGTACATCGTAACGATGAATGAAGACGATGCCTTCAAAGAAGCCATCGAAGGCTTCGACCTGAATGACTATGTACTTCCCACGCGGTTGACAGATGCAACGGAGGATGGCGGGCTGTTTGGCATCAGATTCGGATGAGTACAGGATTGATTGAAATCTAGAGCGTCCGCCTGAGCCCAAGCTTCCAGGCTATGGGTAAGAACAAGCTTGGTACGCCCATCTGCAATTTTCGAGAGGCAGCATGATCGGACAGAGAACTCGCTATTCGTTCGCCCAATTCCTGGAGCTGCAGGAGCCGATGATTTCAATCGTACTTCTGGGCAAGTACGGCGCCAAGCACCTTTCGTTGTCGCACGGGCAACTGTTATACGGTTTGTTTAATACGCTGCGCGATCTGAATGACCGCACGCTTATGCTGGCGCTGGCTGAGGTCATTGCAACTGCGGGCGATCTACGGGCCAGGGTCAATCCGAAGTATCGATTCGACGAGCGCCAGCATGATCTGGCGCAATGCCTCCTGCTGGACGGCTACATCATCCAGGACAAAAAGCTGATCCAGACCGATCCGTCGATCTCCGATGCGGCTCCCTTGGAAGACGACCTGATCACGGCGCTACAGAACTCTGGGGCTCCTCGTGCGCAGGAGATCATCGCCAAGATCAACGATTCGGCTGGCGCGTTCCGGGCAACTCCGCCGGACTACAACGCATCGCTTGTGAACGCCCGTGTGGCGCTGGAAACTTTGGCCGGCGACATAGCCGCCCATGTTGCCTCGCAGCGGCAGACGCCCGCTGCTTACAATCCATCAAAGTGGGGCGAGGTGCTTACGTTCCTGCGCAGCGGCGGCGAGATCACCACGGAGGAGGAAAAAGGCTTGGCTGGTGTTTTCGGTTTTCTCAGTCCTGGCGCTCACCGCCCGGTGAGAATCCCTGAAGATCAGATGACGCGGCTTGGCCGTTCTTTCGCGCTCAATATGTGCTGGTTCCTGCTCAAGAACCATCTCGTGAGAACTCCACAGCCTTGAACCTCCCGACTTGAATGTGCAAGGACCAACAACATGCCGTTTGAGATCAGGTCTTGGGAAGCGATTGCGGAGAACTACGGCTGCACAGTTCTGCTCGGCAACGGTGCCAGCATTTCCGTCAGCCCGAGCTTCTCTTACGGCTCGTTGCTGCAACATGCCGCCGAGCAGAACCTGCTTCCCGAGGATGCTCAGCGGTTGTTTGAATTCTTTCAGACCAACGACTTCGAGCTGGTTCTTCGGATCGTCTGGCAGGCATCAAACGTCAATCGTTCGCTACGAATACCGGACGAGCGGACCCATGCCGCCTACGTCGGTCTTAGGGACTGCCTCATCCAAACAGTCCGCGACATTCACCCGGAGCACGGTGCGGTAAGCGTCCACCTGCCGAGCATCTATCATTTCTTGAAGCGGTTCAGAACCGTCATTTCGCTCAACTACGACCTGGTACTGTACTGGGCGATGACCTACGGGTTGGATATCGACGACCAGCATGCGTTCAAAGACTGCTTTGTGGGAGGTGGCGCCTTCGACGATGACTGGCAGCGATTCAGGCAGCCGATCCGAGGAGATCGTTCAACCTCACTGGTGTTCTATGCGCATGGCAGTCTGGTGTTGTGCCGAAACTTGGTTGAGCAGGAGCGCAAGATCCACAACCTTCAGGACGGGTTGCTGGAGGCGGTCCTGCAACGCTGGCAAAACGGAGAGGTCGTGCCCTTGTTCGTGAGCGAGGGAACGTGGGCGCAGAAAGTTGCTTCCATTCAGAACAGCTACTACCTCTCCACCGTCTATAGAGAGGTTCTGAAATCACAGCGGGACACGCTGGTGGTCTACGGCTGGGGCTTTGCCGAGCAAGACATTCACCTCCTGAAACGCATGAAAGACACGGGCATCAATCGTGTGGCGGTATCAGTATTCCGAGGGGATCAGGCTTACTGCAATCGGGTCTTCCAGACGATCCACGACGAGTTGGGAGCACATATCGAGGTGGATTTCTTCGATAGCGAAAGCCCAGGTTGCTGGATTCACCCAGCCCATCAAGTATTACGTCCTGTCGTGTAGCCCCAAGGACGGCAGTCGGCGCCGTCATGCAAACGAGCACGGCACCCCCTGACGGAGCCCCGTTATGTCATCAATGCTGGACAGGTTCTACGAGCGATCCGCTCATCTGAATACCTTGCTGAACACCAATCCTGCCGAGGCGGTGAAACAGGCCCGGGAGGTCAATCTCAATCTCGATACAGATGAGCGATTCAACCTGATGGGTCTGCGCGCGGCCATCCTGGTAGATGGCGGTACATTGACTCAGCAGAAGGACGCGATTGAAGAAGGGCTCACGCTGTTTCGGGAGCTCCACAGCCTATTTCCAACTGCCCATATCACATACAACCTAGCCAACGGGCTGGTCGCCGCGACAGGCTCCCCACCTCGCGATGCAAATTGGTTGAATCATCAGGAGGTCACTAGAGAACGTCGCGCAGAAGCCCGACGATGCTTCTGGAAAGTGGCTCAGGACGTGGAAGCCGAATCAGCGCTTCGAACTCAAGCTTGGACGAACCTTGCCAACCAATTCAGCAGCAGCTATCGGCTTGGCGAAGCTCATGATGGATGGCTTGCCGCACTTGAACTTGACCCGGAGAACGGAGTTGCTGCAAGTTCTGCGGCTCGCAATCTTCTTTGGCTTTATGAGCGCGGTGGCTGTTCAGAGCTTACCCGCATCGAGGCGATCATGTTGGCCAAGATTGCGGATCGGCATCGGGATCGAGTCATCGAATACGCTGGCGCACAGGCTGCGGCGCAGATCGCTGCGTTCGCAAGCGAATTGGGAGATCCGCCATCGCGATCGCAGCACCAAGATCCATTCGTCAGTTGGGTCGAGCGTGAACGCCTGACGCTTGCGCCGGCCGTGGAACTTATCGATCCCACCATGGGCAAGCTGGACTGGCTCATGCTTCCCGGGATTCTGGAGCGCGAACTGGATGCAGGCGGGACGCCACCGCCCGTCTTCGCCATGTTCAACGTGCTGAAGAGTGACTTCATCCTCGCGCGTGACTTGCTATGGAGGGCTATCGACGAAGAAGTGTGGCCGGCGACGGGGCGATTTGGGGACACGCTTGACTATGCTACCTATGGCCCAGATGCGTCTGCGCTTATCTTGGCACACCGCACGGCGCTTGACCTGCTCGACAAAATCGCTGTGACAGCGAACCATTACTTCGAGCTTGGGCACTCCCCCGACAAGGTCTACTTCGGGAAGATGTGGCGGGGAAAACCTGACAAGACCACCGGCGCGTGCCCACTTGCGGAAAAAGTGGAGAAGGCGATTCGTGGGGGCGCCAGCGCCCTCTATGGCCTTGTAGAGCTCGCCGAGGACTATGACAGCAGCGCGGGCATCTTGCGTTCTCAAAAGGACCTCCGCAACGCAGGGACGCACCGATTCGTTGTACTGCATGACATTGGCGACCCAGCGAACAGCAGGCAAGCGCCTGAAATCGAACGCCACCGAAGGGAGCCGTTTACTCATGAGGTAGCGCGCGCTTTGCGTGTTGCCAGATCGGCCGTCCAAATGCTTGCACTTTCAATTTCGCAACACGAGCAAGGTTTGGCAGAGCGAGCAGACGGCTTTGTTGGGTCCCTGATCGTCCCTGATCACGACTGGATTCGTGGACGCGATGACGAAACCTAACTGCGTTCTTGCCTCTTTTATGGCGAGACGGAAGCCACTTTCATGGCGCCATCCAACTTGCGATGAATCAGCGATACCAGGGTAAGGATGTCCAGTGCGTCCTGTTCGGACATTGGCCAGTTTGTCTTGGGTGCATGGGCCAGCGGATTACGCACGGCTCCAAACAGGCCGATCAGCAAGTTGGCAAAGCCTTTCTGCTCGCTCTTCTCCGACTCAGTGATGAGCGGCCCCAAAGCCAGAACCGGCTGTTGTCCTGCGAACGCCTTGTTCACCAGGTCAGCACCATCGCCGCTCAAACCTGACAGCAGGCGAATCCGCTCTGCAACGCCCTTCGTCGCCTCGAAGACGGCATGGAAGTAGTTTTCGTCCAGCAACTCGGCGCGGCAGTAGTTCAGCACTTCCGCGTGCACGATGCGACTTTCCAGTGCGGCCTTGAGTCGTCCCGCACGGGCTCGCGCGGCATTGAGCGTTGTTGCCTTGTCGGCGTGCGCGACCTTGCCATCTTCGCGCACGTAGAAACCGGAGAAGGCCAGGACGACGTTGAGTTCGTCGCGCCGCCATGCAAACGCCGCAGCGTCGCGGGCGTAGTTCACCGGGTTCATCGCGCGGTTGATGAACATGATGAGGTGGTTGCCGAGCTGATGCTGGTTCTGCGCACCGGCCAACCCATTGAACAGCCGCTTCCACTTGGTCATGCCGGGAGACGGGTCTGCGACCTCGACCTCCTGCAGCAACCGCTCGATCTGCGTTCCGCTCAAACCGCGCTCGGTATCGGCGAGGACTCGGCAGGCCGCTTCAAGGTGCTGCGAGCTGAACGGTGGAATGCGTATCATGAGTTCTGTTCTCTTCCGCCTCTCAGGCCCATTCAAGCACGGTGATGATCGCCTGCCCCTCGGTGCCAACCTCCACAAAAAGGGCATGCTCATAGCCAAGCTGCTGCTTGTAGCCACAAAGTTTCCGAAGGTCGATCTGTCGGTCGATGCGGCTCGTTGACTTCTTGAACTCCAAGACCAGATGGTTGTTTCTCGTTCCTCGCCGGTGAACGATCACGTCTGGAAATACGGTCTTCGCCTCATCATCCTCGCTGTCCGGATAAAGCTCCAGATGTCCGAGCCGCTTCGGTTCTATGCCATCGCGGTTGTATTCGCAATCTACAGTCCAATCAGGAAAATGTTTCTGGAGATACATCGCGAAGCGAAAGGTGATGGATCGTTCGTTAGCGTCGATGCCGAGCAAGTCATGGTCATCGTCCAGTAGCTCGGACAACGCGCGTGCCACCGCCTCGCCTGGCGGATGATGGTTGAGATACTGAATTTGGACTTCGGACAGTGCCATTTGCCATGCTCACCTACTGAAGACTCACATTAAAGGACGCATGCACAGATCGAAACGTCGTCAGAATTTTTCGTCTGGCTTCGTCCAGTTCGTCGGCAACGCGATTCGTTAGCATGTACGTGGGGCAATTCGGCTGACCGCATCCGCAGTGCCTGATCTCCCCGTCCTTGAGGCGGCTCACAAAGATGCGGCGTAGCTCATCGACCTGACGAGCCACCTTTGTAAGCACCGCTTGGATACGTTGGTCTCGAAGATGGTGAATCGAGGGGATGCGCCTGATCTCGTCGCCCTCGCGCGTCCGCCACACGCCAGTGTTGAGTGCGCCAATGGTGTCTTCTATCGCCTGCTGAAAGGCAGGCAAGGAGCTTTCCTGTTGAAACGGCGTGCGAAAGGCCGGCCGATCGAACACGGTCGCCATCAATTGCAGCGCATCGGCATCCGAGAGATCGGGGAAGTCGTCCACGAACTTTCGGATCTCCGTTTCAGCGTCGGGAAACTCGATGCCTTGGACGAAACGATGCAGCAGGTACTCGGCACGAAGCCGCAGGTTTTCCTCGAATTCCACGCCTGACCATATCGTCACATGAGCAACCCCTAAGGAAGCTGCGGCTTGCTCGATCCGTGTTCGGCTGGCGTCCGAAACAGCGCCACGAGAGACGAACTTGAAGGCATTCGGTGTCCCGTCAGCGGCCTTGACCGCCTTGCTCATATCGCCCTTGGCTTTCGCCAAGGTCAGCGTGTCCCGGTTCGCGCATTGGATGATGGTCTTGCATGCTGGCTGGTCATCAAAGGGCTCAATGCCCGAGATGTCCCGCCCTTGATCGCCCCCCGATTGACCGTGCCAAATCAGGTCACGCCAGCCGGCGCGCACGTGATACGCAAAGACAAGGCGCTCGAATTGGACACCACTGTAGTCCTCGAAATGAATCGGAGAAACCGTCACCGTCGCCATGCCCCTGCCCTTTCTCGTGGCTGCTGTTCTTGAATACGCTCCTCTACGCTCCAGTGAGTTTCCGCGATAGCCAATGAAAGCCACCATTACTTCGTGCGGCAGCGAACCTTGCAGCGCCCAACACTCACGGAGTGCCATATGGAGAATAACCCGTCACAGCGCATCAGCCGAGACAATGGCGCCGAGGAGCCACCGCGCCCCGTATCCGTCCCCCTCCCCGGCTCGGATGCCTACGCCGATCTCCCGCAGTTTCCAAAGCGCAGTGTTTTGCCCTTCCGCCGCACCATCCGCCGCCAGGAACTGCGGCTGATCGTCCCCTTGGCCGAGACAACGATTTACGAAATGGAGCGCCGTGGCGAGTTCCCTCGCCGCTTCAACCTGACGCCGCGCTGTGTCGTATGGGACTTGGCCGAAGTGGAAGCGTGGGTCGAGGCACGTAAACAAGCCCCTCGCCGCAGCACCTCAAAACCGGATGTCCACCTACGAAAAACCCGCCCTGTTGGGGCGGGTTCGAGAGAAGGATGAGGCCGACAACGCGCCTCATCCAACCAAAGCTTGCAGTTCCTTGGACGCCGAGCGTGGCAGGCGTTGGCCTTCCTTTGCCACGTTGACCTGCAGGGCCACCCGCGCAACTTCCAGCACGTCCTTGGCCAGCGAATAGCTGCCCTTGGCCTGCAACCAGGCCAGCACGTCGGCTAGGTGCCAGATCGACGCACTTCCCTCATGCACCGGCGCGGGAAAGCTACCCGGATGCGCCAACATGAGCTTGCGCATGTTCTGCCGCGACACCCCTACGATATCGGCCACGTCGGTCAGCCCAACCAAATCCGGCGCAACTTCGATCAGCTTGGCCGACGGCACGGCACTGCGCACATTCGCCAGAGCACTACGCACGGCAGACTCCGCATCGGCCGCCTCGCGGGTGAACTCCAGCGCCAGCCGTCCGGGCTGGCCTATGCCGACCAAGGCATCGTCGCAGCCGGCTTCGCCCAGGCACTCAACCAGCACGTCCGGGTCGCGGTCGTCGTCGGCAAGCTGGTACTTCAAGGTAAAGGTGTATTCCATCGCGCTACTCCTTGGCATCGTCACCAGCCTCGCGCTGCTTGCGATGCGTGGTGCAGTTGTCCACGACACGCTGCAAGGCACGGGCGTGGTTGCCGGGGTTCTTCGGCGTACTCCATACCGACGTGATGCAGAACTCGCCGCAGCGGCACTCCTCGTCGTTGTACCGACAGTAAATACGCCCCCAAGCGTGGCTGCCGCCGACTTCGACGCGCCAACCCTGCCCTTCGGCGTGCCTGAGAGCTTGCTCGACCTCTTTCTTCGGATGAGAGGAACGGGCCATCAGTGATACTCCAGTATGGGGATGACCGCCAAGGTTGTCAAGTGACAACCTTGGCACGACTTCAGGCCATCGCGCTCAACGCCGGCACGACTACGTTCTCCGGCATCAGCTTCGGCACGTAGGTCTGCCCGTCGATCCAAGCATCCACCATGTTGGCCCACTCTTGGAGCATGTGGCGCCGCTGCTCGGCGTACTCGGCCTTGTTGTAGATCGAGCGCGAGGAACGGCCGTCTTCGTGTGCCAGACACTTCTCGATCCAGTCGCGGTTGAAGCCGATTTCATTGAGCAGGGTCGAGCCGGTACGGCGCAAGTCGTGGACGGTGAACGGCTCCAGCGGCAGACCGGCCGCCTTCGCACGCTCCGCCACGATCTGCGTGACCCGGTTCAGGGTCGCGTTCGACATACAGCGATCGGCGTCGTAGCGCGAAGGCAGAACGAACTTGGAGCCAGCCGCGCAGGTGTGCAGCGCCACGAAGATGTCGAGGGCTTGGCGCGACAGATAGACCATGTGCGGATTGCGTCCCTTCATTCGCTGCTTCGGGATCGTCCAGGTCGCGTTCTCGAAATCGACCTCATCCCAGGTGGCCTCGACTAGTTCGCTCTTGCGCACCAGCGTCAGCAGGATCATGCGCAGCGCCAACCGGATGGTCGGATAGGTGGCAACCGATTCCATCTGCCGAGAAACCAACCGGATCTCCAGCGGCGACAACGCGCGGTCCTTCGGAACGAAGGTCGCAATCGACGCCGCGCCCACGCCGTCGGCGGGGTTGTCCACGTTCTCGCCATGCAAGATGGCGAAGGAATAGACCTGCTTCACGATGTCACGCACGTGAACCGCGGTGGCAGGCGCGCCGCGCTCCTTCACCTTGCTACACAGTGCGCGCAAGTCATCGGCAGTGATTTCGTTGAGTTGGCGATTCTGGAAGACCGGAAGGATGTCCCGGTCGACGATGTGTTTGCGCATCGCCTTGGTGCTGTCGGCCATACGGGCACCCGCCAACCACTTCTCGGTTACGTCGCCGAAGGTCTTGGCGGCCGTCAGCCGGCGCTTGTCACGCTGCTTCTCCAGTGCGGGTGACTTGCCTTGAGCGACGGTCTTCTTGGCGTCGATCAGCTTTTCGCGCGCCAAGGCCAGCGAAATGCCGGCCGGCCCGTAGCGGCCGATGGTCAGCGTCTCGCGGCGGCCGTTGAGACGGTAATCGTAGCGGAAGGTGACGGTACCGGTAGGCGATACCGTCACGTACATTCCATCCCGGTCAGAAGCCTTATAAATCTTGGACTTAGGCTTGAGGTTGCGCAGTGCGGTGTCGGTAAGCATCGAGGTTTTTCCTCCTGTTCGTGACGGCTTTTACCGTCAGGGGCCAGGAGACCTGCTGATGCTCGGAAAGCCGCATGAAACAAGCTTTCCCGAGGAGACTTTTACCGTCAAAGACGGCTTTGGTCTGAATAGTGAACGGGAGGGTCTTAATCCGGCCTCCGGTTCTTACCGCCAGTTCCACCGCCAACCTGTTCCGCTGGCCGGCGATAGTCACCGATAGCCGACGTGACGTACTTATTTATAAATCAACACGTTACGTCAGTTTTTCGATAGCTGGCGATAGTCCCCGAAGGACGTTAATTTACTCCCACTCGATGGTCGCTGGCGGCTTGCTCGAGACGTCGTAGGTGACCCGCGAGATGCCGTCGATCTCGTTGATGATGCGGCCGCTGACGGTTTCCAGCAGTTCGTAGGGCAGGTGCGCCCAGCGGGCGGTCATGAAGTCGATGGTTTCCACCGCGCGCAACGCGACGACCCAGGCGTAGCGGCGACCGTCGCCGACCACGCCGACCGATTTCACGGGCTGGAACACCACGAAGGCCTGGCTGACCTTGTGATACCAGTCGGCCTTGCGCAGCTCTTCGATGAAGATGTGGTCGGCGCGGCGCAGCAGGTCGGCGTATTCCTTCTTCACTTCGCCGAGGATGCGCACGCCCAGGCCCGGACCGGGGAACGGGTGCCGGTAGACCATGTCGTAGGGCAGGCCGAGTTCCAGGCCGAGGCGACGCACTTCGTCCTTGAACAGTTCGCGCAGCGGCTCGACCAGCTTGAGGTTCATCTCTTCCGGCAGGCCACCCACGTTGTGGTGCGACTTGATCACGTGGGCCTTGCCGCTCTTGGCGCCCGCCGACTCGATCACGTCGGGATAGATGGTGCCCTGGGCCAGGTACTTGATGTTGTGCAGCTTGCTCGACTCGGCATCGAACACGTCGATGAAGGTGCGGCCGATGATCTTGCGCTTCTTCTCCGGGTCGGCTTCACCGGCGAGGTTGGCGAGGAACTGGTCCTCGGCGTTGGCGCGGATCACCTTGACGCCCATGTTCTCGGCGAACATGGCCATCACCTGCTCGCCTTCGTGCAGGCGCAGCAGGCCGTTGTCGACGAACACGCAGGTCAGCTGGTCGCCGATGGCCTTGTGCAGCAGCGCGGCGACCACCGAGGAGTCGACCCCGCCGGACAGGCCGAGCAGCACGTTGTCGGTGCCGACCTGGGCGCGCACCTGGGCGATGGCGTCCTCGGCGATCTTCGACGGCGTCCACAGCGCCTCGCACTCGCAGATGTCGAGGATGAAGCGCGACAGGATGCGACCGCCCTGCTTGGTGTGGGTCACTTCCGGGTGGAACTGCACGCCGTAGTAACGGCGCTCGTCGCTGAACATGCCGGCGATCGGGCAGCTCGGGGTGCTGGCCAGGATGTGGAAGTCTTCCGGCATCCGGGTGACCTTGTCACCGTGGCTCATCCACACATCGAGACCGAGCACGCCATCGGCGTCGACGTGGTCTTCGATGCCGTCCAGCAGGCGGCTCTTGCCGACGACGTCGACGCGCGCATAGCCGAATTCACGCAGGTCGGAACCCTCGACCTTGCCGCCCATCTGCTCGGCCATGGTCTGCATGCCGTAGCAGATACCGAATACCGGCACGCCGAGGTCGAACACCGCCTGCGGGCAACGCGGGCTGTCGGCCTCGTGCACCGACTCCGGCCCGCCGGCGAGGATCACGCCCCTGGGCGCGAATTCACGGATCGCCTCATCGTCCATGTCGAACGGATGAAGTTCGCAGTACACGCCGATTTCGCGCACGCGACGGGCGATCAGCTGGGTGTACTGCGAGCCGAAGTCGAGGATCAGGATGCGGTGAGCGTGAATGTCGAGGGACATGATTCGGTCTCGCTTGAAAGGGTACGGAAACAGTCTTGATTCAGAAACAACACGGGGCTGAATGGAACAGCCCCGTGCTTTCAGCCTTTTCTCGAAGCGATTGCCGCGCCGCGAAGCCGAAAGAGGACGCGCGGCGGCGGCAAATCGATTTCAACCTACCCGGTAGTTCGGCGCTTCCTTGGTGATCTGCACGTCGTGCACGTGCGACTCGGCCATGCCGGCGCCGGTGATGCGCACGAACTCCGGCTTGGTGCGCATCTCTTCGATGTCGGCGCTGCCGGTGTAGCCCATGGACGCACGCAGCCCGCCCATCAGCTGGTGGATGATCGCGCTCAGCGGGCCCTTATACGGCACCCGGCCTTCGATGCCTTCAGGGACCAGCTTCTCGGCGCCGGCGGAGGAATCCTGGAAGTAGCGGTCCGAGGAACCCTGGGCCTGGGACATGGCGCCTAACGAGCCCATGCCGCGGTAGGCCTTGTAAGAGCGGCCCTGGAACAGCTCAACTTCGCCCGGCGCTTCTTCGGTACCGGCGAACATCGAGCCCATCATCACGCAGTTGGCGCCGGCGACGATGGCCTTGGACAGGTCGCCGGAGAAGCGGATGCCACCGTCGGCGATCAGCGGAACGCCGGTGCCTTCGAGGGCCGCGGCGACGTTGGAGACGGCGCTGATCTGCGGTACGCCGATGCCGGTGACGATCCGCGTGGTGCAGATCGAGCCCGGGCCGATGCCGACCTTGACGGCATCGGCGCCGGCTTCAGCGAGGGCCTTGGCGGCGGCGCCGGTGGCGATGTTGCCGCCGATCACCTGGACCTGCGGGTAGGTCTGCTTGACCCAGCGCACGCGCTCGATCACGCCCTTGGAATGGCCGTGGGCGGTGTCCACCACCACCACGTCGACGCCGGCGGCGACCAGTGCGGCGACGCGCTCGGCGGTATCGGCACCGGTGCCGACCGCGGCGCCGACGCGCAGGCTGCCGGCGTCGTCCTTGCTGGCGAACGGGTAGGCCTTGGCTTTCTCGATGTCCTTGACGGTCATCATGCCCTTGAGGGCGAAGGCTTCATCGACGATCAGCACCTTCTCGATGCGATGCTTGTGCAGCAGCTCGCGCACGGTGTTCTTGTCGGCGCCTTCGCGCACCGTGACCAGGCGTTCCTTGGGCGTCATCACTTCACGGACGCGGGCGTCCATGCGGTTCTCGAAACGCACGTCACGCGAGGTGACGATGCCGACCAGATCGCCATCGGACAGCACCGGCACGCCGGAGATGTTGTGCATGCGGGTCAGCTCGAACAGGTCGCGCACGCTGGCGTCGGCCTCGATGGTGATCGGGTCCTTCACCACGCCGGCCTCGAAGCGCTTGACCTTGCGGACTTCGCCGGCCTGCTGCTCGATGCTCATGTTCTTGTGGATGATGCCGATGCCGCCTTCCTGGGCCATGGCGATGGCCAGGCGCGATTCGGTGACGGTGTCCATGGCCGCGGAGATCAGCGGGATGTTCAGCTCGATACCACGGGTCAGACGGGTCTTGAGGCTGACATCTTTCGGCAAAACCTCGGAATAACCGGGGATCAGGAGGACATCGTCGAAAGTCAGGGCTTCTTGGCTGATGCGCAGCATGGCGGGGGCTCCCAGGCGGGAAAAAGGAAGCGCGGCATTATACCTAGCCGCACGCGGCGTCTCAATGCGATTTCGCAGCCAGTTCGCGGCAGGCGCGGCGTCCCTCAGCCGGCCTGCGCCTGCAGCAAACGCCGGCACCTGCACCCCCACCGTGGGCACGGGGCTGCAACGCCGCCCCACTCCCAGGCCAGGCGCGGAACGCGTCAGGCCAGACCGAGCCGCTGCAGGATCGCTCCAGCGAACGCCTGCGGTTGCTCCTGGGGAATGTTGTGGCCGCAGTCGGCGATCGCCTCATAGTGGTAGGCCGCCCCGAAATGCGCGGCTTCCACCGCGCCGCCGCGCAAGCCGGAGACACCGTCGTCGCCACCGGCCAGCACCGTGGTCGGCACCTCGATGCGCGGCTGCGCCCGCAAGGCCCGCTCGCTGTCCTCGTAGGCCGGGTCGCCCTCCACCAGACCGTAGCGGTGGCGGTAGGAATGGATCACCACCTCGACGAAATCCGGGTTGTCGAAGGCCGTCGCGCTGCGCTCGAAGGTGGCCGCATCGAAACGCCAGGTCGGCGACCACAGCTCCCAGAGCAGTCGGCACAGCGCCTGGCGATTGGCCGCAAGGCCGGCGCGGCCGCGTTCGCTGTGGAAGTAGTACTGATACCAGTAGCGCCACTCGGCCTGTGGATCGGCAGGTTGCGACGCGGCGTCGATGTCCTGGATCGGATAACCGTCGGCGATCACCAGTGCGGCCACCCGATGCGGCCAGAGCGCGGCGACGATCCCCGCGGCGCGCCCACCCCAGTCGTAGCCGGCGAGCAACGCGCGGGAAATGCCCAGCGCGTCGAGGAACGCCAGCAGGTCGTGGCCGAGCGCCGCCTGCTGCCCGGAGCGCGGGGTGTGTCGGGAGACGAAACGCGTCGGTCCGTAGCCACGCAGGTAGGGCACCAGCACCCGGCAGCCATGCCCGGCGAGGACCGGCGCGACCTCGTCGTAGGCGTGGATGTCGTAGGGGAAGCCGTGCAGCAGCACCACGGGCGTGCCCTGCTCCGGGCCGTGCGCCTCGTAGGCGACGTCCAGAACCCCGGCGCGGACGGTAGCGGTCATGCGGCGCTCCTGCTGTTCGAGGGACTTCTTAGTAGAAGCGCCCGGCAGGATTCGGTTCCCTCAGCCGTCGACCCGCACCAGCGCCACCGGAAAGCCGAGCCGCTCGCCGAACTGCTCGAGGAAACCGGGACGAAATTGCGCCTCGGCCCAGCCGTTGAAGATGAAGCCCAGGTTGGAAAACGCGCACGGCTGGAGGAACAGGAAGTTGTTGATCTCGTCCTCGTAATGGCATTCCGGGCAGGTGAAATGGTCGGTCTCGCCGGGCATCCACTCGTCCAGCGAATCGAACAGCGCCTCGCCGATTTCCTGGCGGCATTCCGGGCAGCCGGCCTCCTCCCTGAAGCCACGGGTCGGCGTATAGATGCAGCGCCGGGTGACGACTTCCAGGCCGTTTGCCGGCAGGCCGAACGGCAGCCGCTCGGGATGCTCGACCACCCGCCGCGCGCCCTCGCCGATGGCATAGGCCATGCGCGCGCCACCCAGCCCGCAGGTGGTCGGCAGCTCGGCCACCACGTCCAGGCGGACCAGCCAGCGCAAAATCGCCCAGGCCTTGGTCTCGTGACCGGGAAAGGTGGAAATACGCGGGACGATGATCGCCTGGTTGTCGCTCATGAACGGGCTCGGCTGGGCACGACGGGGCGAAACTATATCACCCGGGCCCTCCGCATCCGTCCGCCGGGAGTTTCTGCGCGGCGGCCGTGGCGCTTATCATGCCGGCATGCGCAAAGACTCCTTCGAACGACTCGGCCTCGACCGCGACATCCTCACCGTCACCCAACTCAACGGCCGCGCGCGGCTGCTGCTGGAGGACGTGTTCGCCCAGGTCTGGGTCGAGGGCGAGATTTCCAACCTCGCCAAACCGGCCTCCGGGCACCTCTATTTCACCCTCAAGGACAGCACCGCCCAGGTGCGTTGCGCGCTGTTCCGGCAGAACGCCCTGCGCGTGCGCCAGGCCCTGCGCGACGGCCTGGCGGTACGCGTGCGCGGCAAGGTCTCGCTGTTCGAGGGGCGCGGCGACTATCAGTTGATCCTCGACTCCGTCGAGCCCGCCGGCGACGGCGCGCTGCGCCTGGCCTTCGAGGCGCTGAAAGGCAAGCTCGGCGACGAGGGCTTGTTCGCCGCCGAACGCAAGGCCACCCTGCCCGCCCACCCGCAACGCATCGGCATCGTCAGTTCGCCGACCGGCGCAGTGATCCGCGACATCATCAGCGTGTTTCGCCGCCGCGCGCCGCAGGTCGCCTTGACCCTGGTGCCCACCGCCGTGCAGGGGCGCGAGGCCACGGCGCAGATCGTCCGCGCGCTGCAACTGGCCGACGCCCAGGGTTTCGATGCGCTGATCCTGGCTCGCGGCGGCGGCTCGCTGGAGGACCTCTGGTGCTTCAACGAGGAAGCCGTGGCGCGCGCCATCGACGCCTGCGTGACGCCGATCGTCAGCGCCGTCGGTCACGAGACCGACGTGTCGATCGCCGATTTCGTCGCCGACGTGCGCGCGCCGACGCCTTCAGCCGCCGCCGAACTGCTCGCCCCGCACAGCGCCGACCTGCGTCTGCGCCTCGACGGCCTGCGTCGCCGCCTGCTCCTGCGGATGCAGGATCGCCTGCACCGCGATGCCCAGCGCCTGGAGCACCTGGCGCGCCGCCTGCGTCATCCGGGCGAACGCCTGCTGCAGCAATCGCAGCGCATCGACGATCTGGAACAACGCCTGAGCCGGGCCCTGGAACGGCGTCTGGCGATCTCCCACGAACGCCTGGCGCGCCTGGAGACACGGCTCGCCGCGCAGCATCCGGGACGCGCGCTGACCTTGCTGCGCCAGCGTCTGGAACACCTGCAGTCGCGTCTGCCGAGGGCGATGAACGACGCCCTCCGGCAACGGCGCCAGAACCTTCATGCGCTGGCGCAGACACTCAACGTGGTCAGCCCGCTGGCCACCCTCGGCCGCGGTTACTCGATACTCCTCGACGATCGCGGCAAGGCGATCCGCGCCGCCGCGCAGACCCACCCCGGCCAACGCCTGAAGGCGCGCCTGGGCGATGGCGAGCTGGAAGTCCGGGTGGAAGACAACCACCTGGAACCGGTGACCCTGCCGCTGCTCTGAGTTACTCGACCTTCTCCGCGCGGCTCCGGCCGCGCCTCCACCAGGAATCCCCGATGCTCCGCGCACTGCTGATGCTGTTCGCCCTGATCCTCGCACTGCCCGTACAGGCCGAGGGCTTCGTCAGTCGCCTGTTGAACAAGCCGGTGCCCGGTGGCGTGGCGGTGGTGCCGCTGGGCGAGCAGGCGCAGGCGCCACGGGCCAGCTACCTGGGCAAGCCGGTGCTGGTGGTGAAGGAGGACAACCGCTGGATCGCCATCGTCGGCATCCCGCTGACCGCCAAGCCCGGCGCGCAGTTGCTCAGGCTCGAAGGCTCGGGGCGCACGCTGGCGTTCCAGGTCGGCGCCAAGCACTACAAGGAACAGCGCATCACCCTGAAGAACACCCGCCAGGTCAATCCGCTGGCCGAGGACCTGATCCGCATCGACCGCGAGCTGGCCGAACAGAACCGCGCCTACGACAACTTCGCCGCGCGCCAGCCGAGCAACCTGCTGTTCGACAAGCCGGTGGACGGGCCGCTGTCGTCGCCCTTCGGCCTGCGCCGGTTCTTCAATGGCGAGGAGCGCAACGCCCACTCCGGGCTGGACTTCGCGGTGCCCGCCGGCACGCCGATCAAGGCGCCGGCGGCCGGCAAGGTGACCCTGGTCGGCAACCTGTTCTTCAACGGCAACACGGTGTTCGTCGACCACGGCCAGGGCCTGATCAGCATGTTCTGCCACCTGTCGAAGATCGACGTGAAGGTCGGCGACGAAGTCCCGCGCGGCGGCGTGGTCGGCCGCGTCGGCTCCACGGGGCGCGCCACCGGCCCGCACATGCACTGGAACGTCAGCCTCAACGGCGTACGCGTCGACCCGGCGATCTTCATCGGCGCGTTCAAGCCGTAGCGCGTCAGCTTTCCTTGCGCTCGGCCTTGGGCAGCTTCTCCAGCCGGTAGATGTCACCGATCAGGCAGGACTGCGGCATGCCGTTGTCGACGGCGACGATCCTGTCCAACCGGGTCAGCGACCCACCGGTGGTGCTGTAGCCGATGCGGTTGCCAGACTCGAGGTTGTAGCAGGGGTTGCTGAAGACGATCAGGAAGTTGCGTCCGATGCCGCTTTCCAGGGTGATGTGGCGGCTGTCGAGGTGCTGCCAGCCGCTGACGTTGAAGGCGAGAATCGAATCCGTCGCCTCGCCCTGGCGAAAACCGAGCAGGGCCAGACGCTCGTCCAGCGGCAACGATTCGTCGCGGTAGGGCTGCTGCGCGCAGGCGGCGAGCAGGAGCAGGGCTGACAGGCCGAGGATCTTCAGGCGGTTCATGGGGCACTCCTGAATGAATGACGATGCAAAGGCACGACAACTGCCGCGCGTACGCTGAAAATAGCGGATACGGCCCGCACGATGCGCGCACGCAGCCGTCGAATAACAACATCCTTCCAGGGAGCTTGGCATGATCACCGTCCACCACCTGAACAACTCGCGCTCGCAGCGCATTCTCTGGCTGCTCGAGGAAACCGGCACCGAGTACGAGATCAAACGCTACCAGCGCGACCCGCAGACGATGCTGGCGCCGCCCGAACTGCGCGCGATACATCCGCTGGGCAAGTCGCCGGTGATCACCGATGGCGAGCTGACCCTGGCCGAGTCCGGGGCCATCGTCGAATACCTCGCCAGCCGCTATGGCGACTGGCTGCTGCCGGCCGCGGACTCGCCCGAGCGCCTGCGCTGCACCTACTGGCTGCACTTCGCGGAAGGCTCGGCGATGCCGCCGCTGCTGCTCAAGCTGGTGTTCGACAAGATGGAGACGGCGCCGATGCCGTTCTTCGCCAAGCCCATCGCGCGCGGCATCGCCGGCAAGGTGAAGGGCGCCTTCATCGAGCCGCAACTGCGGCGCAACCTGGATTACCTGGAAAGCGAACTGGGCAAGAGCGAATGGTTCGCCGGCGACGCCTTCAGCGCCGCCGACATTCAGATGAGTTTCCCGCTGGAAGCGGCCGCCTCGCGCGGCGGGCTGGATGCCAGCCGGCCCCGGCTCAAGGCCTTCCTCGAACGCATCCACGCACGCCCCGCCTACCGGCGCGCCCTGGAGCGTGGCGGCGAGTACGCCTACGCCGAGTGATCGCCCCGGCGCGTCGCGGCGCTGCTGCGACGCGCTATGCCTTCGCAATAATTCTGCATTTCAAGCGCAAGGCTTGGCTAAAAATATAGAAAAAATTCTTCTGGCGCGCTTTTCTATCGTTTTTTTCAACTTCCTTGCCATAAGCATCCACGCTGATTAGTGTGGCCCCATGCCGAACGATCAAACCCTCCTGCTGCTTCGCCAACTCGCCTGCCTGAGCCTGGTCAGTCCGCGACTGCGTCGCTTCCTCTGATCGACGCCCGCAACCTCTCCGGCCGGTTGGCCAACCCACGATTTCAGGAACGCCCCATGAGCATGCTCAAAGATCCGTCGCACAAGTACCGCCCCTTCACGCGCATCGATATCCCCGACCGTACCTGGCCGGACAAGATCATCGACAAGGCGCCGATCTGGCTGTCCACCGACCTGCGCGACGGCAACCAGTCGCTGATCGAGCCGATGGACGCCGAGAAGAAGATGCGCTTCTTCAAGTGCCTGGTCGCCGTGGGCCTGAAGGAAATCGAAGTGGGCTTCCCGTCCGCCTCGCAGACCGATTTCGACTTCGTCCGCGAGCTGATCGAAGGCGGCCACATCCCGGACGACGTGACCATCCAGGTGCTGACCCAGGCGCGTGACGACCTCATCGAGCGCACCTTCGAGTCCCTAAAGGGCGCCAAGAAGGCCATCGTCCACTACTACAACGCCTGCGCGCCTAGCTTCCGCAAGATCGTCTTCAACCAGGACAAGGCCGGCGTCAAAGCCATCGCCGTGGCCGCCGGCACCACCATCAAGCGCCTGGCCGCCGCCGCGCCGGACACCCAGTGGGGCTTCGAGTACTCGCCGGAAGTGTTCAGCAGCACCGAGATCGACTTCGCGGTCGAGGTGTGCAACGCGGTGATCGAGGTGTTCCAGCCGACCCCGGCGAACCCGTTGATCCTCAACCTTCCGGCCACCATCGAGTGCGCCACGCCGAACAACTACGCCGACCAGATCGAATGGTTCGGCCGTCACGTCGACCGCCGCGACAGCGTGCTGATCAGCGTGCACACCCACAATGATCGCGGCACCGGCGTCGCCGCCTCGGAACTGGCCGTGATGGCCGGCGCCGACCGCGTCGAGGGCTGCCTGTTCGGCAACGGCGAGCGCACCGGCAACGTCTGCCTGGTGACCCTGGCGCTGAACCTCTACACCCAGGGCGTCGACCCGCGGCTGGACTTCTCCGACATCGACGCGGTGCGCAAGGTGGTCGAGGACTGCAACCAGTTGCCGGTGCACCCGCGTCATCCATACGTGGGGGACCTGGTGCACACCGCGTTCTCCGGTTCGCACCAGGATGCCATCCGCAAGGGCTTCGCCCAGCAGAAGGAAGGCACCCTCTGGGAAGTGCCGTACCTGCCGATCGATCCGGCCGACATCGGCCGCGATTACGAGGCGGTGATCAGGGTGAACAGCCAGTCCGGCAAGGGCGGCATCACCTTCCTCCTCGAGCAGGAGTACGGCATCAGCCTGCCGCGCCGCATGCAGATCGAGTTCAGCCAGGTGGTACAGGGCGAGACCGACCGTCTCGGCCTGGAGATGACCGCCAAGCAGATCCACCAGTTGCTCGAGCGCGAATACCTGCAGACCAGGGCGCCTTACGCACTCAAGAGCCATCGCCTGCAGGAAGAGAACGGCACCAGCGCGGTCGACCTCGACGTGCTGGTCGACGGCGAAGCCCGGCACCTGCACGGCATCGGCAAGGGTCCGCTGGAAGCCCTGGTGTCCGCCCTGCCGGTCAAGGTGGAAATCATGGACTACCACGAGCACGCCATCGGCGCCGGCGCCAACGCCAAGGCCGCGTCCTACATCGAGATCCGTCTCGATGGCGAACGCCCGCTGCACGGCATCGGCATCGACGAGAACATCACCACGGCGAGCTTCCGCGCGCTGTTCAGCGCCCTCAACCGCGCGGTGAAACAGGCCGGGCAGAAGCACCGCGCCGCCTGATCCGGCGCGCTGTAACGCAAAAGGGATGCTTCGGCATCCCTTTTTCGTTGCCGTCGCTGCCGAGATGCTGCAGCCCTCTCTCGGACGATCAGGCAACGACCGAGCAGCTCTGAGCAACCGATTGGCGCGGCATCTGCCGTAGGCTTTGCCTTTGACCATCCGCAAGAGGAACCCGACATGATCAAGACCTTCGGCTATGCCGCCCAGAACCCCAGCGCCACCCTTGCGCCGTACTCGTTCCAGCGCCGCGAAGTCGGTGCCGACGACGTGCAGATCGACATCCTCTACTGCGGCGTCTGCCACTCCGACCTGCACACCGCGCGCAACGAATGGAAGAACACCCTCTACCCGTCCGTGCCCGGCCACGAGATCGTCGGCAAGGTGGTCGCCGTCGGCGCCAACGTGAAGAACTTCAAGGTCGGCGATACCGCCGGCGTCGGCTGCATGGTGGACAGTTGCCAGTCCTGCCCGTCCTGTGGCGAAGGCTTGGAGCAGTACTGCGAGAACGGTTTCACCGGCACCTACAACGGTCCAGTATTCGGCGGCGAGAACACCTTCGGCGGCTACTCGGACAACATCGTGGTCAACCAGAAGTTCGTTCTGCGCATCAGCCACAGCGACAACCTGGCCGCGGTGGCGCCGCTGCTCTGCGCCGGCATCACCACCTACTCGCCGCTGCGCCAGTGGAACGTCAAGCACGGCGACAAGGTTGGCGTGGTCGGCCTCGGCGGCCTTGGCCACATGGCCGTGAAGATCGCCGCGGCGATGGGCGCGCACGTGGTGCTGTTCACCACCTCGCCGAACAAGCGTGAAGACGCCTTGCGCCTGGGCGCCGCCGAAGTGGTGGTGTCGAAGAACGCGGACGAGATGGCGGCCCATGCCAACAGCTTCGACTTCATCCTTAACACCGTGGCCGCGCCGCACAACCTCGACGCCTTCCTCGGCCTGCTCAAGCGCGACGCGACCATGACGCTGGTCGGTGCCCCGGAAACGCCGCATCCGTCGCCGGAAGTGTTCAGCCTGATCTTCAAGCGTCGTCGCCTGGCCGGTTCGCTGATCGGCGGCATCGCCGAGACCCAGGAGATGCTCGACTTCTGCGCCGAGCACGGCATCGTCTCGGACATCGAGATGATCGCTATGCAGGACATCAACGAAGCCTACGAGCGCATGCTCAAGAGCGACGTGAAGTACCGTTTCGTGATCGACATGGCGACGCTGAAGGAAGCCGGAAAGGCCGCCTGAGTTCCAACTGCGGTGCGCACGGCGCACCCTACGATCCAGCAAACGGCGCCAGCGGGGCGCCGTTTTTGTAAGGTGCGCCGCACGCACCGTCTCGCACCTATTCGAGGTGAAAGGCGTCGGCATCCCGATAGGCCGGAAAACGCTCGCGATAGGCGTTCAGCCCGGTCGCCGACAGGCTGACGCGGAACACGCCGTCCGCATCCCGCGCATCCAGCAGGCAGTCGCCCTGGAAGTCCAGCACCTGGCTGTCGCCGCTGTAGGCGTGCCCCTTGCCGTCTTCGCCGATGCGGTTCACCGCCGCCACGTAGCAGAGGTTCTCGATCGCCCGCGCCGGCAGCAGGCGGTTCCAGTGCTGCCGGCGCGCCGCCGGCCAGTTGGCGACGTACAGCAGCAGGTCGGTATCGTGGGGATCGCGGCTCCACACCGGAAAGCGCAGGTCGTAGCAGACCAGCGGGCGCACCCGCCAGCCCTTGAGTTCGAACAGCACCTGGCGCTCGCCCGGGGTGTAGTGCTGGTGCTCGCCCGCCATGCGGAACAGATGGCGTTTGTCGTAGTGCAGCAGTTCGCCGTCCGGCGTTGCCCAGAGCAGCCGGTTGCGGTGAAACCCGGAGGCATCGCGCACGATCAGGCTGCCGGTCACGACCGCATCCAGGCGCTGCGCCTGTTCGCGCAGCCAGGCGCTGGTGGCGCCGTCCTCGGCCTCGGCCAGGTGCTCGGAATGCATCGAGAAGCCGGTGCTGAACATCTCCGGCAGGACGATCAGGTCCGCGCCGCGCGCCTGCTCCAGCCGCGCCTGGAAATGCGCGCGGTTGGCCTCCGGATCGTGCCAGGCCAGGGTGGTCTGGATCAGTGCCAGTTCGAGGTGTTCCTGCTTGCTCATGCGATGCTCCTTTTGCGTAGTACGCGGGATGCTTCTGGCACATCGATCCAGGATGGGGGTGAGTGCACGGTGCGCATGGCGCACCCTACGAACGGCTCAGATCGCGCAGAGCCGCCGCGCGGCCTCGCGCAGGGTCTCCTCGCGCTTGGCGAAGCAGAAGCGCACCAGGCGCAGATCGCTGGGGGCGGACTGGTAGAACACCGAGATAGGGATCGCCGCGACGCTGTGCTCGCGGGTCAGCCATTCAGCCATCTGCACGTCGTTCAGGTCCGGGCGGATCGCCGAATAGTCGACCAACTGAAAATAGGTGCCGGCCGCCGGCGTGAAGACGAAACGCGAGTCGGCCAGCAGGTCGCAGAACAGGTCGCGCTTGGCCTGGTAGAAGGTCGGCAGCTCGGCGACGTGCTCCGGGTGCCGGGCCATGAAATCCGCCAGGGCGTACTGCAGCGGCGTCACCCCGCAGAAACTGACGTACTGGTGGACCTTGCGCAGCTCGGCGCTGAGCGCCGGCGGCGCCACCACGTAGCCGGTCTTCCAGCCGGTGACGTGGTAGGTCTTGCCGAAGGAGCTGACCACGAAGGCGCGCGCGTACAGCTCGTCGTGGGACAACACGCTGGCGTGGGCGAGGCCGTCGAACACCAGGTGCTCGTAGACTTCGTCGCTGAGCAGGTAGAGGTCACGGCCGCGGATCAACTCGGCGAGGCGGTCGAGGTCGGCCGGGCCGATCAGCGAGCCGCTGGGGTTGTGCGGCGTGTTCAGCACGATCAGCCGGGTACGCGCGTTCAGCGCGCGCTCCAGCGCGGCCCAGTCGAGGGTGAATTCGGGTGCCTGCAGTTGCAGGTGCACGCAACGGCCGCCGGCCAGCTCCACGGAAGGCTCGTAGCTGTCGTAGCAGGGGTCGAAGACGATGACCTCATCGCCCGGGCGCACCAGGGTCTGGATCGCGCAGAAGATCGCCTGGGTCGCGCCGGGGGTGATGGTCACCTCGCTGTCGGCGTCGACCGCGCGGCCGTAGAGGGCGCCGATCTTCGCCGCGACCTGCTCGCGCAACGCCGGCAGCCCGGTCATCGGCGCATACTGGTTGTGGCCGCTGGCGATATGCCGGCCGACCGCCTCGCGCAGCGCTTCCGGGCCGTCGTAGTCGGGAAAGCCCTGGGACAGGTTGATCGCCCCGGTCTGCGCGGCGAGCTGCGACATGCGGGTGAAGATGGTGGTGCCGACGTGGGGCAGTTTGCTGACGATCATGGTGGCTATCTGGGCGGGACGCCTGTCTGGGTCGCGGGGACCGGGCAGGCAAGAATAGCCGATGCCGGCGGGCGGATTCGAGGCCGTCATCGATAAGCGCCGGCGAAGGCGTAGACTCTTTGCCAATCGCCCGCGCTGTCCTATCCTGCGCGCCCCACGCCGGCGGAGAGCCCAGCATGACCCGCATGATTCCCACGCCATCGCCCTGGAACGAGATTCGCGCGGAGGCCGAACACGCCAGCACCCGCGAGCCGGCCCTGTCCGCCATCCTGCAGCACGCGCTACTCGCCCACGAAAGCTTCGGCACGGCGCTGGCGCACCGCGTCGCCCAGGGCCTGGCATCGGGAACCCAGCAGGAAGCCGCGCTGGCGGAACGTTTCGCCCTGCTCCACCGCGAGGAGCCGGCGCTCGCCGAAGCCGCCTGGCAGGACCTGCAGGCCACCGTCAGCCGCGACCCGGCGTTCGAGTCGATGCTCGAGGTGTTCCTCTTCTCCAAGGGATTTCTCGCCTTGCAGGCGTACCGCCTCGCGCACCGGCTGCACCTCGACGGCAACCGCCTGCTGTCGATGTTCATCCAGTCGCGCAGCAACGAACGCCTGGCCATCGACATCAACCCGGCCAGCCGCATCGGCCGGGGGATCATGTTCGATCACGGCAGCGGCATCGTCATCGGCGAAACCGCGGTGGTCGGGGACAACGTCTCGATCCTGCAGGGCGTGACCCTCGGCGGCACCGGCAAGGAATGCGGCGATCGACACCCCAAGGTGCGCTGCGGCGTGATGATCGGCGCCGGGGCGAAGATCCTCGGCAACATCGAGATAGGCGAAGGCGCCAAGGTCGGCGCCGGCAGCGTGGTGCTGGCCAACGTGGCGGCGCACACCACCGTGGTCGGCAACCCGGCGCGCCGGGTAGGCACGCCGCGCCACGATCAGCCGGCGCTGGACATGGACCAGTCGTTCGATCAGGACAGCTGAGGCGCCAGGACGGCGCCTCGTTCGGGCAGGAGCGGCAGGCGTCCGCCTACAGGAGCATCAGCGCTTCTTGTCGCGACGCTTCTTCTCGGCCTTCTTGTGGTGGCTCATCAGCCGGCGCTTCTTGTTCACCTGGCGATCCGTGAGGGTGTTCTTGTTGCCCTCGTAGGGGTTGTCGCCGCCCTTGTACTCGATACGGATCGGCGTACCGACCAGTTTCAGCACGCGGCGGAAGGTGTTTTCCAGGTAGCGCGTGTAGGACTTCGGCACCGCGTCCACCTGGTTGCCGTGGATCACGATCAGCGGCGGGTTGGCACCGCCGAGGTGGGCATAGCGCAGCTTGATGCGGCGCCCGCTGACCATCGGCGGCTGGTGCTCCTGCACCGCGTCCTCGAGGATCTGCGTCAGCCGGTTAGTCGGCCAGCGGGTGATCGCCGAGGTGAACGAGGCCTGCACCGATTTGTACAGGTTGCCCACGCCGGTGCCGTGCAGCGCGGAGATGAAGTGGATGTCGGCGTAGTCGACGAAGAACAGCCGGCGCTCCAGCTCGGTCTTCACGTAATCGCGCTCACCCGGCTCCATGCCGTCCCACTTGTTCAGCGCGATCACCAGCGCCCGACCGGACTCGATGGCGAAGCCGAGCAGGTTGAGGTCGTGGTCGACCACGCCTTCGCGGGCGTCCATGACGAAGATCACCACGTTGGCGTCCTTGATCGCCTGCAGCGTCTTCACCACCGAGAACTTCTCGACTTCCTCGTGGATCTTGCCGCGCTTGCGCACGCCGGCGGTGTCGATCAGCGTGTACTTCTCGTCGTTGCGCTCGAAGGGGATGTAGATGCTGTCGCGGGTGGTGCCGGGCTGGTCATAGACCACCACGCGGTCTTCGCCGAGCATGCGGTTGACCAGGGTCGACTTGCCCACGTTGGGCCGGCCGATGATGGCGATCTTGATGCCGTCCTTCTCGCTCGGGCCGGGAATGCGCTTGGCTTCCTCGCCTTCGGCGACGTCCTCGTCGAGGGCGTTCTCTTCCTCGTCGCGGGCGAAGTCGCCCAGCGCCACTTCGAGCATCTGGGTGATGCCGCGACCGTGCGCGCCGGCAATCGGCAGCGCCTCGCCGAGGCCCATCGGGGCAAACTCGGCCCGGGCGATGTCCGGGTCGATGTTGTCGACCTTGTTCACCACCAGGTAGCTGCGCTTGTTGCGCTTGCGCAGGTGCTCGCCAATCATCTGGTCGCCGGCGGTCAGCCCGGCACGGGCGTCGACCAGGAATAGCACGACATCGGCTTCCTCGATGGCCAGCAGCGACTGCTCGGCCATCTTCTCGTCGATGCCCTCTTCGTCGCCGGAAATGCCGCCGGTGTCGACCAGGATGTAGCTGCGCCCTTCCCACTTGGCTTCGCCGTACTGACGATCGCGGGTCAGGCCCGACAGGTCACCGACGATCGCGTCGCGGGTGCGGGTCAGGCGGTTGAACAGGGTCGACTTGCCCACGTTGGGGCGGCCCACCAGGGCGATTACCGGAACCATTGGCTCCTCCAGCGTTGAATCTACGAAAACACGTCGGCCGCTGCGGGGGCAG
>NZ_JASCPA010000059.1:0-34125 GCF_029959715.1 Pseudomonas sp. PS02288
TGACCAGTTCCAGGTCGAAAGCATAGGGCGTGGAAAGCGCCTCGCGACCCTGGAACTCGAGCACCTGCAGGTCGTGCGCCTGGCCTTCGAGGCTCAGTGTGAAGTGCGCGGTGTTGGCCGCTGCGAACATTCCCTGTCTCCCGGTGATGCGAATGGCGCTCTGCGTGTAGGCCTCGCTGGGCGAGCGGCAGAGCGCGCCGGAAAAGGTGCCAGGGCCAGTCCATGCCCCGGCGATCGGATTCAGGCGGCGATCGGCGTGCGCCAGTCGTCGGAGCCCGAGGTGCCGGACACCTCGTGGGTCCAGACGATCTTGCGGTAGGTGAAATAGACGTCTTCGAGATGGGTGAAGTGCGACAGGTTGGGGTCCTGGCAGTTCGGCATCCGCGATTGCACGTCGACGATCACCGCGTCCTCCAGCTCGATGGTGAAGTAGTGCTCCTGAGTGCCGGTGGAGGAGGTGCGGTACCACTCCAGTCGGCACTTGCTCAGCCGCTCGCCGGAGGTCAGCGAGTTGAAGATCAGCGGCGACGATTTGTCGAAGACCTTGGTGATCATCAGCGGCTTGTGCACGCGCTGGCCGGTCGGCTGGCCGGATTGCGGGTCGCGCGGGATGATCACCTGGTGGTTGAAGGCCTGGACCAGGATCTGGTCCTCGTGGCCTTCCTGGAAGATGTTGCCCACCGAGTCCTCGGTGAAGGTGCCGGCGGTGATCAGGCCCTGCTTGGTTCCTTCGAGGGACAGATACGCGGGGGTTGGCATGAGTGCTCTCCTTGCTGTCATGGACCGGTTGGCCCGGGAGCACCTGCTCTAACGAAAAACGTGCCAGGCGAGGAAATCTCTAGCCTTATCAGGCGCTTGTGGACTCGTGCGGCGAAACAGCGGTTTTGTCGATGGCAAAGCCCGCTCCAGCTGCGCAAAGCTCTGCCGAATCCCCGGCAGTGCGTTGCGCAATTGCCGGATACACGCGGCCCACGGCGCCTGGCGGGTTCGGCAGAGCGCTGGGAGCACCACGCCTGCGCAAGAAGCTGCACAGGAGCCGAGAGCGCCCCATGGAGGCGTACTACACAGATGGAAGCCGCACCGCGACTGGGCGCGAAGACTTTTCATGTAGTATAACTACAAGAACACTACAGCCCCGACCACCCGATCCCGAACGAGTCCTGCCTGTGAACCTGTTGCAGCACATCGCCCAATCCCGCCATCTCCTGCGTAAATCGGAACTCAAGGTCGCCGACCACGTGCTGCTCGATCCCGCCGCGGTGATGCACAGTTCCATGGCCGATCTCGCCCACGACGTCGGCATCAGCGAACCGACCATCGTGCGCTTCTGCCGCGCCATCGGCTGCAACGGTTTCCAGGACCTCAAGCTGAAGCTGGCGCAAAGCCTGGCCGCCGGCGCCAGCTTCGGCCAGTTCGCGATCCATGAGGACGACTCGGTCACCGACTTCAGCCTGAAGATCTTCGACACCACGCTGCACACGCTGATGGAAGTGCGCGAGCACCTCGATCCGCAGGCGCTGCAGCGCGCCATCTCCGCCTGTGCGCAGGCGCAGCGCGTGGAGTTCTACGGTTTCGGCGCATCCGGTGCGGTGGCCGCCGATGCCCAGCACAAGTTCTTCCGCCTGCTGCTCACTGCTGCCGCCTATTCCGACCCGCACATGCAGGCAATGTCGGCGGTGACGCTCAAGCCCACCGACGTAGCGGTGTGCATCTCGCAGTCCGGGCGCTCCAAGGACCTGCTGATCACCGCCAACGTGGTTCGCGAGAGTGGTGCCACGCTGATCACTCTGTGCCCGAGCCAGACGCCGCTGGCCGACCTGGCGACCGTCAACCTGGCCATCGACGTGCAGGAAGACACCGAGATCTACACCCCACTGACCTCGCGCATCGCCCACCTGGTGGTGATCGACGTGCTCGCCATGGGCGTGGCGATGGCGCGCGGCCCGGCGCTGGTGAACCATCTGAAGAGCGTGAAGCGCAGCCTGAGAAGTCTGCGCCTGTCGCCGAAGACGACAAAGCAGCAGGGCGAATAGTCAGGCACCTTTGTTCTGGTTCCAGTGGTATCACTTTGCTACTGTTCACGGCTTCCTGACCCCGCCTCTCCGGATGTTGCCCCATGCCTCACGTTCTCAAACGTTCTCTCTCCCTGCGCGCCTTGCTGATGGTGCTGGTGTGCGGCCTGGCCACGCCCGCGTTCGCCATGCAGGTTTTCGTCAAGACCCTGACCGGCAAGACCATCGCGCTGGAGGTCGAGCCCAATGACACCATCGAGAACATCAAGGAGAAGATCCAGGAAAAGGAGGGCGTCGCGCCGGAACAGCAGAGGCTGATCTTCGCCGGAAAGCAGCTCGAGGACGGGCGCACGCTTGCGGATTACAACATCCAGAAGGAATCGACGCTGCATCTCGTGCAGGTGCAGGTCCAGGTGCAACCGAGCGGGCTCGATGGACTGCGCCGGCAGGCCAGCGGAGTCCCCAGCCTGGCGATTGATTCGGCTGTCCTGGTACTGAGTGGAAACCACGGTCATCCGCTGGATATGCGCGTAGCCCCGGGCAAGCAGAACTGCGCCTGGCTGGCCGGCGACTGGGGTGGCGATGACCTGAGCGGCACCGGCGACACCAGCGGCGCCGCGGAGGTGGGTGGATGCCAGCGCCTAACCGAGAGCGGTGCCCAGTTGGGTCTCGCGGTCGGCAAGACCCGCGCGCAGGACGGCCATGCGGGCCCCGGCTCCGTGAAGCAGCGCGGCGAGTATCTGCTGCTGGAATTCATCGCGCCGGTGATGGCCGTGTCACCGAATCTGTGGTCGACGCTGACGGCGTACTACAACCATGGCGAGGCCGATACCCGGCGCGAGTACTCGACCCTCCTCGGCGCCGAGACGTCCAGCGCCGACCCCAAGGTCGATACCTGGGCGTTGCGCGCGCGCCTGGACTGGGAGCGTCTGTGGCAGCCGATGGGAGTGGAACTGTCGCCCTATGCGGACCTGAACTACGTGCAGGCGCGGGTTTCTTCGTATGACGAGAAGGGCGGTAGCCAGGCGATGTCGCTGGCCACGCGCGAGCAGACCGTCTCGGAAATGCGCCTGGGCCTGAACGCCCGGTATCCGCTGGCCGACCATCTCGAGTTGCTGGCAGGCTTCGAAGGTGTTCGTCGGGTGCAGGATGACGCCGATGACATCGACGCCTACTGGGGAGCGCAGCGTTTCAGCTTGCAACAGGCTTCGGACGACCGCGCCTGGGTGCGTGCCCAGCTCGGCGCCGCCTGGCGGATGCAGGAGAACCGGGTAGCGCTGCTGTTCAACGCCACCAGTGAAGGCCAGCAGCCCGCACGTTGGATGGCGCTGAGCTGGACGGGCTCCTTCTAAAGCACTGACGCTGTCGCCAAACCGTCATTTACACACAGGATACTGGTGCTCCACACGTCCAAGGGGAGTACCAGCAATGCTCAGTCAGCCCTCCACCCTCGACAGCAAGAACCGCCGCAAGCAGCTCGACCAGCGGCGCATGGAATTCCGCCGTGCCATCGAGGCCTATTCCGAGCAGCGCCTGCTGCAGCAGGAGCTCGATGCCTACCCCGACCTGATCGCCCTCAACGCCCTCAGCGGTTCGCTGGCCGACCGCCGAAGCGCGCCGCCAGCGCACTGATCCTCGCCCGTTCGCCGCGGACGAAGGCGAAGAAGGTCTGCGCCACCGGCGACAGGTACTTGCCGCGCGGATGCACCAGGCACCAGCTGTGCATCAGCGGCAGTTCGCGCACCGGCAGCTCGCGCAGCAGGCCGCCTTCCAGCTCGCGGCGCACCGCGTGGCGGGGCAGCAGCGCCAGGCCGAGCCCGGCGATCACCGCTTCACGTTGCGCCTCGGTGGAGCTCAGCTCCAGGGTCTGGGCGAAGTGCGCGCGCTTCTGGTGGAAGTAGTCCTCGCAGGCCTGGCGCGTGCCTGAGCCGGTTTCGCGGATCAACAGCGGCCAGGGCGTCAGGTCCTGCAGCGTCAGCGAGGCCTCGGCGCACAGCGGATGCCCGGCCGGAGCCACGGCGACAATCGGGTTGTCGAGGAACGGCAGGAATTCCAGGGAGCCGTCCTGCGGCACCTGGGACATGATCAGCAGGTCGTCGCGATTGGCCGACAGCCGTCGCACCGCTTGGGCATGGTTGATCACCACCAGTTGCAGACTGACTTCCGGATGGCTCTCGCGGAACGCCGCGAACAGGTGCGGCACGAAGTATTTCGCCGAGGATTCCACCGCCAGTTTTAGCTGGCCCTGCAGCGAGCCTTGCAGGTCGGACAGTTGCATGTCGAGGCTTTCCAGGCGCCCGAAGATGTCCAGGCTGGCGCGCTTGAGCGCTTCCGCGGCATCGGTGAGGTAGAGCTTCTTGCTCACGTAGTCGAACAGCGGCTGGCCGATCAGCTCTTCCAACTGACGAATCTGCAGGCTCACCGCCGGCTGGCTCAGCGACATTTCCTCCGCGGCGCGGCTGTAGGAGCGCGTGTCGCACACCGCGTTGAATACCTGGAGCTGACGCAACGTCATGCGCATCAAGGACTTACGCATCTATTCCGACCTCTTTCTAGGCGCGCTGGGGATTACTGTTCTCTCCAATGAGCAGAAAGATAAGTCATTCCTAATAGCTGACCCAACAATTATTGATTTTTGCTGATCGGTGATCCGGCGTAGTGTTGCCGCAAGACCGCTACATGAAGTCCGGTCGCACGCCGCCCACACGCTGGGCATCTGTTCACTGGGTCGAGGAAGACACGCGTGATCAAGAAAATCCTGATCGCCAACCGCGGAGAGATTGCCGTCCGTATCGTGCGCGCCTGCGCCGAGATGGGTATCCGTTCGGTGGCCGTCTACTCCGAAGCCGACCGCATGGCGTTGCACGTCAAGCGCGCGGACGAGGCGCATTTCATCGGCGATGATCCGCTGGCCGGCTATCTGAACCCGCGCAAGCTGGTCAACCTGGCGGTGGAAACCGGCTGCGATGCGCTGCATCCCGGCTACGGCTTTCTCTCGGAGAACGCCGAGCTGGCGGAAATCTGCGTAGAGCGGGGCATTCGCTTCATCGGTCCGTCGGCCTCGGTGATCCGCCGCATGGGCGACAAGACGGAAGCGCGGCGTAGCATGATCAAGGCCGGCGTGCCGGTCACGCCGGGCACCGAGGGCAATGTCGCCGACCTCGCCGAAGCACTGCGCGAAGGCGAACGCATCGGTTATCCGGTGATGCTCAAGGCCACGTCCGGCGGCGGCGGACGCGGCATCCGCCGTTGCAACTCGCGCGAGGAGCTGGAGCAGAACTTCCCGCGGGTGATTTCGGAGGCGACCAAGGCGTTCGGCTCGGCCGAGGTGTTCCTCGAGAAGTGCATCGTCGAGCCGAAGCACATCGAGGCGCAGATCCTCGCCGACTCCTTCGGCAACACCGTGCACCTGTTCGAGCGCGACTGCTCGATCCAGCGGCGCAACCAGAAGCTCATCGAGATCGCCCCGAGCCCGCAGCTCACCCCCGAGCAGCGCGCCTACATCGGCGACCTGGCGGTGCGCGCGGCCAAGGCGGTGGGCTACGAGAACGCCGGCACCGTGGAATTCCTGCTCGCCGACGGCGAGGTGTACTTCATGGAGATGAACACCCGGGTGCAGGTGGAGCACACCATCACCGAGGAAATCACCGGCATCGACATCGTCCGCGAGCAGATCCGCATCGCTTCCGGGCTGCAACTGTCGGTGAAGCAGGAAGACATCCAGTACCGCGGCTTCGCCCTGCAGTTCCGCATCAACGCCGAGGAGCCGCGCAACAACTTCCTGCCCAGCTTCGGCAAGATCACCCGCTACTACGCGCCCGGCGGCCCCGGCGTGCGTACCGATACGGCGATCTACACCGGCTACACCATCCCGCCGTACTACGACTCCATGTGCCTGAAGCTGATCGTCTGGGCGCTGACCTGGGAGGAGGCGCTGGCGCGCGGTTCGCGGGCGCTGGACGACATGCGCCTGCAGGGGGTCAAGACCACCGCCACCTACTACCAGCAGATTCTCGAAGACCCGGAATTCCGCAGCGGCCAGTTCAACACCAGCTTCGTCGACAACCATCCGGAGCTGCTGAACTACTCGATCAAGCGCAAGCCGGGCGAGCTGGCCCTGGCCATCGCCGCCGCCATCGCCGCCCACGCCGGGCTTTAACGAATCGTGCCCGGCCTGGGCCGGGTCGCCGCGGATCAGCGGCCAGAGGGAGAATCAGAGATGAGCAAGAAGATCACGGTCACCGATACCATCCTGCGCGACGCCCATCAGTCGCTGCTCGCCACGCGCATGCGCACCGAAGACATGCTGCCGATCTGCGAGAAGCTCGACCGCGTCGGTTACTGGTCGCTGGAAGTCTGGGGCGGCGCCACCTTCGACGCCTGCGTGCGCTTCCTCAAGGAAGACCCGTGGGAGCGCCTGCGCCAGCTGCGCGAGGCGCTGCCCAACACGCGCCTGCAGATGCTCCTGCGCGGGCAGAACCTGCTCGGCTATCGCCACTACAGCGACGATGTGGTCGAGGCGTTCGTCGCCAAGGCCGCCGCCCGCGGCATCGACGTGTTCCGCGTGTTCGACGCGATGAACGACGTGCGCAACCTGGAAACCGCGATCCGCGCGGTGAAGAAATCCGGCAAGCACGCCCAGGGCACGCTCTGCTACACCACCAGTCCGGTGCACACGGTCGACGCCTTCGTCGCCCAGGCCAAGGCCATGGAGGCGATGGGCGTGGACTCCATCGCGATCAAGGACATGGCCGGCCTCCTGACGCCGTTCGCCACCGGCGACCTGGTCAAGGCGCTCAAGGACGCCTCTCCGCTGCCGGTGTTCATCCATTCCCACGACACCGCCGGCGTCGCCAGCATGTGCCAGCTCAAGGCCATCGAGAGCGGCGCTGACCACATCGACACCGCCATCTCCAGCATGGCCTGGGGCACCAGCCATCCGGGCACCGAATCGATGGTCGCCGCGCTGCGCGGCAGCCCCTACGACACCGGCCTCGACCTGGCGCTGATCCAGGAGATCGGTGTGTACTTCTACGCGATCCGCAAGAAGTACCACCAGTTCGAGAGCGAATTCACCGGCGTCGACACCCGTGTGCAGGTCAACCAGGTGCCCGGCGGGATGATTTCCAACCTCGCCAACCAGCTCAAGGAGCAGGGCGCGCTGAACCGCATCAACGAGGTCTTCGAGGAGATCCCGAAGGTGCGCAAGGACCTCGGCTACCCGCCGCTGGTGACGCCCACCTCGCAGATCGTCGGCACCCAGGCGGTGTTCAACGTGCTTGCCGGCGAGCGCTACAAGACCATCACCAACGAGGTGAAACTGTACCTGCAGGGTCGCTATGGCAAGGCGCCGGGCGTGGTCGACGATAAGCTGCGGCACCTGGCGATTGGCAACGAAGAGGTCATTGACGTGCGTCCAGCCGACCTGATTGGGCCGGAGCTGGACAAGCTGCGCAAGGAAATCGGTGCGCTGGCCAAGAGCGAAGAGGACGTGCTGACCTACGCGATGTTCCCCGACATCGGCCGCAAGTTCCTCGAGGAACGCGAAGCCGGCAACCTGGTTCCCGAAGCGCTGCTGCCGATTCCGGAAGCCGGCGGCGTGGCACCGGTGAGCGGCAAGGGCGTGCCCACCGAGTTCGTTATCGACGTGCACGGCGAGAGCTACCGCGTCGACATCACCGGGGTCGGCGTCAAGGGCAGCGGCAAGCGGCACTTCTACCTGTCCATCGACGGCATGCCCGAAGAAGTGGTGTTCGAGGCGCTCAACGACTACGTCGCCGGCGCCGACGGCGGCCGCAAGCAGGCCAGCGCGCCGGGCGACGTGAGCACCAGCATGCCGGGCAACATCGTCGACGTGCTGGTCAAGGAAGGCGACACGGTCAAGGCCGGTCAGGCCGTGCTGATCACCGAGGCGATGAAGATGGAAACCGAGGTGCAGGCGCCCATCGCCGGTACCGTCAAGGCGGTGCACGTGGTCAAGGGCGACCGCGTCAATCCGGGCGAAGTGCTGGTGGAAATCGAAGGCTGACAACTGCCGGGGATGAAAAGGGAGCCTTTTGGCTCCCTTTTTCTTGTGCGCCGGAATGCCATCGGTATACTCCGCGCCCGCCGGGCTGGGACTCGGCGTTTCCCTTCCCACAAAAGGAATTGTCCGCATGCCCTTCCTGCGCATCGCCCTGTTGCTCTGCCTCGCCCTTCTCACCGGCGCCTGCTCCACCAAGGCCTGGTTCAAGTTGCCCGAGCAGAGCACCCTCGCCATCAACGAGCGTCCCCAGCAGTACCACCAGGGTCTGATCAAGGTTCGGCCGTTCTTCTGGAACCGCGCCGGCGGCGTGCCCTACACGCTGACCAGCGTCACCGGTTCGACTGAGCGCGGCCGTCTGCGAGCGCGCTTCCGCCCGGCTTCGATCTTCTGGCCGCCCTTCGCGATCATCTACTGGCCGATGGGCTTCGGGCAGCGTTGCTACGACATGACCGGCGCCACGCCGAGCCTCTGCAGTCCCGATGATCTGAAGGCGCTGAAGAAGGCCTACCGCGCGGCGCGCTGAGCCGCCGACGCGGCTGACCTCCTGGGTTTGGAGCGCGTACGCGAATTTTCTCAATCGCGTCGATGCGTTATGTCGCTTTGAACTGGCGCGCTGGCTACGGAATGCTATGACCAATACAGCCAGCCGCCGGCGTGGGCGAGAACAGGGAGAATCCAATGAAAAGCGTTGCGCAAATTCTCAAGGGCAAACAGATCCAGAGCATCCACACCATCGCGCCCGAGGACACCGTGCTCGACGCGCTCCGGCAGATGGCGGAGAAGAATGTCGGCGCGCTGCCGGTCACCGATGTCGACGGCCGCCTCGTGGGCATCGTCAGCGAGCGCGATTACGCGCGCAAGGTGGTGCTGCAGGGGCGCTCCTCAATCGGCACGCCGGTCAGCGCGATCATGACCTCGGCGGTGATCACCGTCGATCCGCGCCAGGACATCAAGGAATGCATGCAGCTGATGACCGAGCGCCACCTGCGCCACCTGCCGGTGATCGAGGAGGGGCGGTTGATCGGCCTGCTGTCGATCGGCGACCTGGTGAAGGAGATCAACGCCGAGCAGGAAAGCCTGATCCAGCACCTCGAGGGATATATCCGCGGCGAGTGAACGGCGTCGGAATAAAAAACCGGCCAGTGGCCGGTTTTTTCATGTGTCGAGAACGATCAGGTCCCGGACTTGATCTTGGTCCAGGCGCGGGTGCGCTCGCGTTCGGCCTTCGCCGGCAGCGGGCTGACCGTGTAAAGCGTCTTCTGCGCGTCGGCGGTGGGCGTCAAACCGACGTTCTCGCTGATTTCCTTGCTCACCAGCGGCATCGAGTCGGCGTTCGGGTTCGGGTAACCGAGGAAATCGCTGATCGGCGCGATCACCTTCGGATCAAGCAGATTGTTGAGGAAGGCGTGGGCTTCCTCGACGTTCTTCGCGCTCTTCGGAATGGCGAAGGTATCGAACCAGATCGGCGCGCCTTCCTTCGGCAGGCGCCAGTCGACCACCACGCCATTGCCGGCTTCCTTGGCCCGGTTGCCGAACTGGTAGAAGCTTCCCGAGTAGCCCACCGCGACGCAGATGTCGCCGTTGGCGATGTCGGTCATGTACTTCGCCGAGTGGAAATAGGTGACGTAGGGGCGGACCTTGAGCATCAGCTCGGTGGCCTTCTTGTAGTCATCCGGGTTGGTGCTGTTGGGGTCCAGGCCCAGGTAGTGCAGGGCGATCGGCAGGATTTCGGTCGGCGAGTCGAGCATCGCCACGCCGCAGGCCTTGAGCTTCTCCATGTTCTCCGGCTTGAACACCAGGTCCCAGCTGTCCACCGGCGCGTCGTCGCCCAATGCGGCCTTGACCTTGGCCGGGTTGAAGCCGATCAGCACGGTGCCGTACATGTAGGGCACGCCGTACTGGTTGCCCGGGTCATTGGAGTCGAGCAGCTTGAGCAGTGCCGGGTCCAGGTGCTTCCAGTTCGGCAGCTTGCTCTTGTCGAGCTTCTGGAACACGCCGGCCTTGATCTGGGTTTCGAGGAACTGGTTGGACGGCACCACTAGGTCATAGCCGGAATTGCCCGTGAGCAGCTTGGCTTCGAGTGCCTCGTTGGTATCGAAGGTGTCCCAGATCAGCTTGATGCCGCTGCCCTGCTGGAAGTCCTTGAGGGTCTGCGGAAGGATGTAGTCCGCCCAGTTGTAGACGCGCAGTTCACGTTCGGCGGCGTGTGCCGCGCCGGCCAGCAGGGTCGCAGCGCAGATCGCGCTGCCGAGCAGGCGATGGATCTTCTTCATGTTCTTCCCCCTAATGAAATGAACTCCCAACATCGAATCGCCGCCTGTGGTCAGGCGCCTTCGAAACCTTCCAGCACATTCACCGCATTGATGCCGATTTCCTCCACCGCGTAGCCGCCCTCCATGACGAACAGGGTCGGCTTGCCGAGACGCGCGATGCGTTCGCCCATGCGCAGGTAGTCCGGGCTGTCCAGCTTGAACTGCGAGATGGGGTCTTCCTTGAAGGTGTCCACGCCCAGCGACACCAGCACCACCTCGGCGCCGTAGGCGGCGATCCGCTCGCAGGCGCTGTCCAGCGCCGCGCCCCAGGCGGCCCAGGCGCTGCCGGCGGGCAGCGGCAGGTTCAGGTTGAAGCCCTCGCCGACGCCATCGCCGGTTTCGTCGGCATAGCCGAGGAAGAACGGGAACTCGAAGCGCGGATCGCCATGGATCGAGGTGAACAGCACGTCGTCGCGCCCATAGAAGATCGACTGGGTGCCGTTGCCGTGGTGATAGTCGACGTCGAGGATGGCGACGCGCTTGCAACCGGCATCGAGGAAGGCCTGGGCGGCGATGGCGATGTTGTTCAGGTAGCAGTAGCCGCCCATCAGGTCGGCCGCGGCATGGTGGCCCGGCGGGCGGCAAAGGGCGAAGGCGCTGCGGGCGCCGCCGGCCAGGTGCTGGTGCCCGCTGAGGGCGACCTGTGCGGCGCTCCAGGCGGCCTGCCAGGTGCCGGCGGTGATCGGTGCGCCACCGTCGAAGCTGTAGTAGCCGAGCTGGCCGTGCAGGTTGTCCGGTATTACCCCGCGCAGGGTGCGCGCCGGCCAGGTGAAGGGCATCAGGTCGCCCGGTCGGCCCATCGCCGCCCAGCGTGCCCAGGCGCCCTCGAAGAATTCCAGGTAGGCGCGGTCGTGGATGCGTTCGATCGGCGCGCGACCGAAATCGGTGGGCGCGATGACCTCGCCGAGGTTCTGCTGGCGCACACGCTGCAGCACATGGTCGGCGCGCGAGGGCATTTCAAAGCACGGCTTCAACTCGCCGTCGATCAGTTCGCAGCGGCCGTGGTGCAGGCGGTGGTCGTCGCTATAGACGGTCAGCATGGTGTCGTTCTCCCGGCGATGGCTGCGTTCCAGTGTCCGGTGATTGGGCGCGCGAGGAAACGTGCGGAGCGGCCAAAAAGGGATCGATGTGGCCACAGGATGGGGCCGCGGCTGCCCTCTCCCGGTGCGCGGCGGTGCTGGTCAGCCGGCCGCCGCGGGATGCCGGAAGCGACTCGGCGTGGTTCCGCTCCAGCGCTGGAAGGCATGCCGGAAGCTCGCCGTCTCGCTGTAGCCCATGGCTTCGGCGATGCGGTGGATCGGCAGGCGCTCCTGTTCCAGCAACTGTCGCGCATGTTCGTAGCGCAGCTCGTCGAGCAGCGCCTGGTAGCAAGTGCCGGCGTCCTGCAGATGGCGGCGCAGGCTGCGCGGCGAGCAGTGCAGCTGACGCGCCAGTTCCTCCAGGCCGGGCGCTCGCGGCAGAGCGCCGGCGAGCACCTGGCGGGCACGGCTGATCAGTGCCTGGCGGCAGGCGAACTCGCGGTTGAGCTGACGGCTGCGTTCGAGCATGTCGCGGTGGGTCACCGCATCGGCCAAGGGCAGGCGGCGTTCGAGCCAGTGGCGGGCGAAGCCGAAGGCGTTGCGACTGGCGTCGAAGCGCACCGGGCAGGGGAAGTTGCTCGCGTAGAGTGCGTTATAGGCGGGCGAGGCGTGCTGGAAACACGCGCCGAGCAACGGCAGCGGCTGGCCGAGGAGGTCATCGCAGATCAGCTTCAGCGAAGCCAGACAGAACTCGACGTTGAACACCTCGAGCTCGGGCAGCTCGCGGTAGCCGCTGGCCTCCATCCAGACCACGTCGCCTTCGTCGCGCAGACGCAGCTCGAACAGCGTGCCGAGCAGCGCCGGGTAGCCGAGCGCCAGCTCCAGGGCGTCACCCAGGGTGGCGGCGGACAGCAGGGTGTAACCAAGCAACCCGTAGGACGACACGTGCATGCGCCGGCCCATCTCCAGGCCGAGGTCGCAGCGCTGCGCGACGGCGTTGAGGAACACGCGGCGCTCCTGGGCGATGGCGATGCGCAGATCGGTGCGTTGCAGGTCCTGCAGGCGTATGCCGCTGCCGGCGAGCAGCGTTTCCGGGCTCATCGCGCCGTCCTGGCAGAGGATGTCGAGGGCCAGGGAGACCGCGTGCAGGGTGGTCAGGTGCGAATGCAGCATGGCGGCGACCGACAGAGGAAGGTGCTTGCCACGCAGCAAGATGCATGCCTCGCGGCGGCCGCCGGCTCAGTCGAGCATCGCCGCGTAGCCTTCGCGGTAACTCGGATAGGCCGGACGCCAACCCAGCGCCAGCGCGCGGGCGTTGCTGCAGCGCTTGCTGCCGGCGCGCCGCGACAGCGGCTGGTCCGGCACGTCGCCGACCCGAAGGCGTCCGCGCAGCCAGTCGATCACCTCGTGCAACGGCGCCGGCGTGTCGTCCACGCCCAGGTAGCAGTCGTCTAGCGGCTGACCGGCGGCGTCCGCCTGCAGCAGCGTCGCCAGCAGGTTGGCGGCGTCGTCGCGGTGGATGCGGTTGGCGTACAGCGGCGGTTCGCGGCTCGCCCGATAGCCCTGCTGGGCCTGCTCGATCAGCCAGCGACTGCCCGGTCCGTAAAGACCGGCCATGCGCACCACGCTGGTCGGGTGGCCGCTGGCGAGCGCCAGCCGCTCGGCTTCCAGCATGATCCGGCCGGTGTAGCCGGTCGGCTGGGTAGGCGAGCGCTCGTCCACCCATTCGCCGTCATGTTGGGCATAGACCCCGGTACTGGAAACGAACAGCAGGCGTCGCGGCCGCTGGTTGCGCTGCCGCAGCCAGCCGAGCAGATGGCGCACGCCGTCGACGTAGGCGTCGCGGTAGCCGGCCTCGTCATGCTGGCTGGCCGCGGCGGCGTACACCACGTAGTCGGGGGCGGCGTCCGGCCACTGCGCGGGCACGTCTGGCGCGGCCAGATCACCCTCGACTGGAAGCACCGCCGCGGGCAGTGCGGCGACGTTTCGTCGCAGGCCGTGGACGAGCCAGCCGGCGGCGGTCAGCCGCTCGCCGAGACGGCAGCCGATATCCCCGCATCCGGCGATCAGCAGCGAAGGGTGTTCGGACATCGGCGTGCTCCGCAAAAAAAGAGCAGCATAGCGGCTGCCTCGCCGCTTTCCGAGCCGGGCGACCGTAAGGGCGCGAAGCATTTCAGTTTACAAACAAGAATTAATTGCAATAATGGCAGGCCTTCCGGTCCGGCGTGCAAAACGCCCGGTAATTGCCTTTGTTTTCTTCTCAGGTCAGGCCCGCATGAAATCCATCCTCTCCAGCGCCCAGCCGTTGTCTCGCATTCTCGGCGCCCTGTTGTTCAGCCTGCTGCTGACGCCGGTTGCCGGTTTCGCCCAGCAGAGCGAAGGCACCACCAACGCCCCCGCGGCTGCTCCGGCTCAGAACGCCGCTTCGGCGGGCGACGCGTCGCAGCAGCCGGCCGTCGACGCCAGCGCGCAGCCCGCGCCGCAGGGTGACGCCGCGGCGCCGCCGAGCGATGCCGACGCCGAGGCACTGGCCGCTGCCGAGACGGAAAACGGCCTGCCGCACGACCTGTCTCCCTGGGGCATGTTCCAGAATGCCGACGTCATCGTTAAAGGCGTGATGATCGGCCTGGCCATCGCCTCGGTGATCACTTGGACGATCTGGATCGCCAAGGGCCTGGAGCTGCTGCGCGCCAAGCGCCGCCTGCGTCGCGAACTGGTCGAGCTGAAGGGCGTGCGCACGCTCAACCAGGCCGCCGAACAGGCCCGCGTGAAGCACAGCTTCAGCCAGTTGCTGATCGAGGACGCGCAGGAAGAGCTGCAGCTGTCTGCCGGTAGCAGGGAAAAGGACGGCATCAAGGAGCGCGTCAGCTTCCGCCTCGAACGCCTGGTCGCCGCCTGCGGGCGCAACATGAGCCAGGGCACCGGCGTGCTCGCCACCATCGGCTCCACGGCGCCCTTCGTCGGCCTGTTCGGTACCGTCTGGGGCATCATGAACAGCTTCATCGGCATCGCCAAATCGCAGACCACCAACCTCGCCGTGGTCGCTCCCGGTATCGCCGAAGCCTTGCTGGCGACCGCGCTGGGCCTGGTCGCGGCGATTCCCGCGGTGGTCATCTACAACGTCTTCGCCCGCTCCATCACCGGCTACAAGGCGCAGGTCGCCGACGCTTCCGCCCAGGTCCTGCTGCTGGTCAGCCGCGACCTCGATCATCTGCCGACGCCGGGCGAACGCAGCCAGGCGCCGCACGTGGCCAAGGTGGGCTGAACCATGGGCCTGCATCTGAACGAAGGGGGCGATGACCTCGTCGAGTCCCACGAGATCAACGTCACCCCCTTCATCGACGTCATGCTGGTGCTGCTGATCATCTTCATGGTTGCCGCGCCGCTGGCCACCGTGGACGTCAAGCTCGACTTGCCGGCGTCCACCGCCAAGCCCGCGCCGCGCCCGGACAAGCCGATCTACCTGAGCATCAAGGAAGACCAGAGCCTGTTCGTCGGCAACGACGCGGTCGCCAAGGAAAAGCTCGGCGCGACCCTGGACGCGCTGACCGGCGGCGACAAGGACAAGACCATCTTCGTCAGGGGTGACACCGCCGTGGAGTACGGCAACCTGATGGAAGTCATGGACGCCCTGCGCGGCGCCGGCTACCTGAAGATCGGCCTGGTGGGACTCGAGACCGTCGGAAAATGAGTCGATCGCGCACACTGTCGCTGTGGGGCGTCAGCCTGCTGCTGGTGCTCGGTCTGCATGTCGGGCTGGCGTGCTGGGCGCTGTTCTGGCGTCCGCACACGCCGCCGGTGGAGCTGCCGCCCGCGGCGATGATGGTCGAGCTGGAGCCCGCTCCGGTGAAACCGCCGCCCCCGCCGCCGAAGGTAGAGCCCGAGCCGGAACCGGAGCCCGAGCCGAAACTGGTCGAAGCGCCGAAGCCGACGATCGCCTTGGCCAAGCCCAAACCGGTGGTCAAGCCCAAGCCGAAGCCCATTCAGGAAAAACCGCCGGAGCCCAAGCCGCCGCAGCCGACCCCGGAGAAATCCGAGGAAGATGCCGAGCCGGCGCCTCCCGAGCGTGCATCCGCGCCCGCGGCATCCGAGGCGCCGAGCGTCTCGATCGCCCGGCAGCAGGCCAAGCAGACCTGGCAGAGCCAGTTACAGACGCAATTGGCGCGCTTCCAGAAATACCCGGAAGCCGCCAAGCGCGGCGAGAAGCCCGGCATCCGCACCAACAGCCTGCGCTTCACGGTCGATGCCGAAGGCCGCGTGCTGGCCTATGAGCTGGTCGGCCGCTCCGGCAACCGGCTGATCGACCGCGCCACGCTCGAAGTGATCCGCAAGGCGCAACCGCTGCCGAAGCCGCCGCCGGAGCTGCTAAACGACGGCACGATCGAGATCATCATGCCGCTGAGCTATGAGCTCAAACGCAGCTGACAACGGCGGCGCATCGGCCAGATTGCGGTGAAACGGGCCGGCCAGATACCTCCGGGCCGTGCTTGCGGCCAACGCGCGGCGGCGCGGCCCGAAGGACGAGTGAAGCTGATACCGATCATCACTCCGCGCAACCAGGCATTACCGCTCGGCCGCCCAGGCCTTGTCTGACGCCAACTCGCCAACTCGCCAACTCGCCAACTCGCCAGGTCGCCGGCCGGCTCCGGGATTCGCGGCCGACGCCCGTCGGCCATAGCGGTTGGTTCCATCGGGTGCAGCCGTTATGCTTGGCTGCACTCAATGGAAGACACTCATGACCCTCACCGAACTGCGCTACATCGTCACCCTCGCCCAGGAGCAGCATTTCGGCCGCGCGGCGGATCGTTGTCATGTCAGTCAGCCGACGCTGTCGGTGGGTGTGAAGAAACTCGAAGACGAACTCGGCGTGCTGATCTTCGAGCGCAGCAAGAGCGCGGTGCGCCTGACGCCGACCGGCGAGGGCATCGTCACCCAGGCGCAGAAGGTGCTCGAGCAGGCCCAGGGCATCCGTGAGCTGGCCCAGGCCGGCAAGAACCAGCTCGCCGCGCCACTCAAGGTCGGCGCCATCTACACCGTCGGTCCCTACCTGTTCCCCCACCTGATCCCGCAGCTGCACCGGGTCGCCCCGCAGATGCCGCTGTACATCGAGGAAAACTTCACCCACGTGCTGCGCGACAAGCTGCGCACCGGCGAGCTGGACGCGATCATCGTCGCGCTGCCGTTCAACGAAGCCGACGTGCTGACCAAGCCGCTGTACGACGAGCCGTTCTACGTGCTGATGCCGGCCGGCCATCCGTGGACCGCGAAGAAGACCATCGACAGCGAGCTGCTCAACGACAAGAGCCTGCTGCTGCTGGGCGAGGGCCACTGCTTCCGCGACCAGGTGCTGGAAGCCTGCCCGACCCTGCGCAAGGGCGAGGAAGCGGCCAAGCACACCACGGTCGAATCCAGCTCGCTGGAAACCATCCGCCACATGGTTGCCTCGGGGCTCGGCGTATCGATCCTGCCGTTCTCCGCCGTCGACAGCCATCACTACGCCCCCGGCGTGATCGAAGTGCGTCCGCTGACGGCGCCCGCACCGTGGCGCACCGTGGCGATCGCCTGGCGCGCCAGCTTCCCGCGGCCCAAGGCCATCGAAGTGCTGGCCGACTCGATCCGCCTTTGCTCGGTCGCGCGCCCGCAGGATGCCGTGCAAACGGCATGACCGAACTCGCCCAGGTCCCGGTGACTGCGCTGAAGGGCGTGGGCGCGGCGCTCGCCGAGAAGCTCGCCAAGGTTGGCCTGGAAAACCTGCAGGACGTCCTCTTCCACCTGCCGTTGCGCTACCAGGACCGCACCCGCGTCACGCCCATCGGCGCGCTGCGTCCGGGCCAGGACGCGGTGATCGAAGGCATCGTCGCCGGTGCCGACGTGGTCATGGGCCGGCGCCGCAGCTTGCTGGTGCGCCTGCAGGACGGCAGCGGCACGCTCAGCCTGCGCTTCTTCCACTTCAGCCAGGCGCAGAAGGACGGCCTCAAGCGCGGCAGTCACCTGCGCTGCTACGGCGAAGTCCGCCCCGGCGCCACCGGGTTGGAGATCTACCACCCGGAATACCGCGCGCTCAGCGATGCGCAGGACATGCCGGTGGAGCAGACGCTGACGCCGATCTACCCGACCACCGAAGGCCTCACCCAGCAGCGCCTGCGCCAGCTCAGCCAGCAGGCGCTGGCGCGTCTCGGGCCGCACAGCCTGCCGGACTGGCTGCCCGATGAACTGGCTCGCGACCACCACCTCGGGCCGCTGGCCGAGGCGATCCGCTACCTGCACCGCCCGCCGCCCGATGCCGATCTCGAGGAGCTCGCCGAGGGCGCGCATTGGGCCCAGCGGCGCCTGGCGTTCGAGGAACTGCTGACCCACCAGCTGTCGCTGCAGCGCCTGCGCGAATCGGTACGCGCGCAGCAGGCGCCGAGCCTGCCGCCTGCGCGCGAGCTGCCAGGGCGATTCCTGCGCAACCTCGGCTTCGCGCCCACCGGCGCGCAGAGCCGGGTCGGCGCCGAGATCGCCTATGACTTGGCGCAGGACGAGCCGATGCTGCGCCTGGTACAGGGCGATGTCGGCGCCGGCAAGACCGTGGTCGCCGCGCTGGCCGCGCTGCAGGCGCTGGAGGCGGGTTACCAGGTGGCGCTGATGGCGCCCACGGAGATCCTCGCCGAGCAGCACTTCATCAATTTCAGCCGCTGGCTGGAACCGCTCGGCATCGAGGTCGCCTGGCTCGCCGGCAAGCTCAAGGGCAAGGCCCGCGCGGCGGCGCTGCAGCGCATCGCCGGCGAAGCGCCGATGGTCGTCGGCACCCATGCGCTGTTCCAGGACGAGGTGAAGTTCGCCCGCCTGGCGCTGGTGATCATTGACGAGCAACACCGCTTTGGCGTGCAGCAGCGCCTGGCATTGCGGCAGAAAGGCATCGACGGGCGACTCTGCCCGCACCAGCTGATCATGACCGCCACGCCGATCCCGCGGACGCTGGCGATGAGCGCCTACGCCGACCTCGACACCTCGATCCTCGACGAACTGCCGCCGGGGCGCACGCCGGTGAACACCCTGGTGATCGCCGACAGCCGCCGCCTGGAAGTGGTCGAGCGGGTCCGCGCCGCCTGCCGCGAAGGACGCCAGGCGTACTGGGTGTGCACGCTGATCGAGGAATCCGAGGAGCTGACCTGCCAGGCGGCCGAGACCAGCTTCGAGGAGCTGACCGCGGCGCTCGGCGAGGTGCGTGTCGGGCTGATCCACGGGCGCATGAAGCCGGCCGAGAAGGCCGAGATCATGGCCGCGTTCAAGCAGGGCGAGCTGCAGCTGCTGGTGGCGACCACGGTGATCGAAGTGGGCGTCGACGTGCCCAACGCCAGCCTGATGATCATCGAGAACCCCGAGCGGCTCGGCCTCGCCCAACTGCACCAGTTGCGCGGGCGGGTCGGTCGCGGCAGCGCGGCCAGCCATTGCGTGCTGCTGTATCACGCACCATTGTCGCAGATGGGCCGCGAGCGCCTGGCGATCATGCGCGAGACCTGCGACGGTTTCCTCATCGCCGAGAAGGACCTCGAGCTGCGCGGCCCCGGCGAGATGCTCGGCACCCGCCAGACCGGCCTGCTGCAGTTCAAGGTCGCCGACCTGATGCGCGACGCCGAGCTGCTGCCGGCGGTGCGCGATGCGGCGCAGACCCTGCTGGCGCAATGGCCGCAGCATGTCAGCCCGTTGCTCGAACGCTGGCTGCGCCACGGCCAGCAATACGGCCAGGTGTGACGGCGCTCACGCGCCGCCTGCCGGGGGAGGCCGCGCTCGGCGAAAACGATGGGTATACTTCGGAACAAATGCCTGTAGGAATCAGTTGATGACCGAAGTCGCGCTTGTCTCCGACGATACGCCCCAAACCCCTGCGCTGATCATGCAACTGCTGGAGAAGCTCGGCCTGCCTCTCAAGGAGCGCAGCGAGCAGGGCGCGTTGAACCCGGAACAGCGGGTACAGGCGGTGCTGCTCGAGGACGCCGTTGGCGCGCTGCTGGTGCTCTACCCGCGCAGCCAGATGCTCGACCTCGGCCGCCTGGCCGAACTGACAGGGCGCCAGCTCACTGCAGTGAAGCCCGAGCGCCTGGAAAAGATGCTGAGCAAGCACGCACTGAGCCTGCTTCCGGCGCTGCCGATGCTGACCAGCTCGCCATGCCTGTACGAAGAGCGACTGCTGCAGCAGCGCGAGCTGAGCATCGAGTCGGGCCAGCCGGGGCTGCTGCTGGACATCGCCGGCGACAGCTTCAAGGCGTTGCTGAACAAGGCCAGCTCCGCGCATTTTGGCGAGCCGCTGAGCAACATCCGGCCGAACCTGAAACGCCCGCACGACGACCGTGCCGAAATCATCCAGGCGGTGCAGGCGTTCACCGCACGTCGCATCCAGCAGCGCCTGGAGGAAACCATCGAGATTCCGCCGCTGGCCGAGACCGCACAGAAGATCGTCAAGCTGCGGGTCGATCCGAGCGCCAGCGTCGACGACATCACCGGGGTGGTGGAAACTGATCCCGCGCTGGCGGCCCAGGTGGTCAGCTGGGCGGCGTCGCCCTACTACGCGGCGCCGGGCAAGATCCGCTCGGTCGAGGACGCCATCGTCCGGGTGCTCGGCTTCGATCTGGTGATTAACCTGGCCCTCGGCCTGGCGCTGGGCAAGACCCTGGCGTTGCCCAAGGATCATCCGCAGCAGGCCACGCCCTACTGGCACCAGGCGATCTACACCGCCGCCGTGATCGAGGGCCTGACCCGCGCGATGCCGCGCACGCACCGCCCGGAGGCCGGCCTCACCTACCTCGCCGGGTTGCTGCACAATTTCGGCTACCTGGTGCTGGCGCACGTCTTCCCGCCGCATTTCTCGCTGATCTGCCGGCACCTGGAGGTCAATCCGCACATCGACCACAGCATCGTCGAGCATCACCTGCTGGGCATCACCCGCGAGCAGATTGGCGGCTGGCTGATGCAGCACTGGGACATGCCCGAAGAGCTGTGCACCGCGCTGCGCTTCCAGAACGATCCGGACTACGACGGCGACTACGCGGTCTACCCGAACCTAGTGTTCCTCGCGGTGCGCCTGCTGCGTGCGCATGGCATCGGCTCCGGTCCCGAGAGCGAGATTCCCGACAGCCTCTTCGAGCGCCTCGACATCACCCGCGAGAAAGCCAGCGACGCGGTGAACAAGGTACTCGCCGCCGAAGCCGCGCTGCGCGAGCTGGCGTCGCAGTTCGGCAAACCGAACTGAATCCAGCCGATGTGGAAAAGGGGCCGCGAGGCCCCTTTTTCGTTGTACGAGCGCCTCAGGCGGCTTTGTCCACCGGCTTTTTCTTCTTCGGCGCCAGGTACTTGGTCAGGCCCTGGAACCAGATCACCAGCGCCGGGTTGCCCTGGATCTGGATGTCCTTGTTCTGGATGCCCTGCATGAACGCCAGCTGCTTGTTCTTCGCGGTCATGGTGGCGAAACCGTAGGCCGCATCCTTGAAGCCGAGGGCGAAGGCGGGTGCCACCGCCGGCCCGCGTTTGCCGACCACGCGATCGTCGCGAACGATGTAGTGGCGGGCGAGCTTGCCGTCGAGGGTGTGAAGCTGGAAGACCAGATCCTTGCCGGCCAGCTGCTGGCGGAAGGCGGGGTTGTCGCGGCTTGCCTTGGCCATCATTCGGCCCAGCATCCAGAGAAGAAAGCGGAATTTCATGCGCAGCCTCGAGGGAGAATTGACACGGCGGCGCGATTCTAGCGGCTCGCCCGGCCCCTCACAGCTGGACTTTCGGGTGGTTTGGCGGGTGGTTCGGCAGCGGGCTGGAGCGCCCCTCGGAGACGGCCCTTCGCGGCAGACGAGAGGGCCGTTCCCGAAGGGTTGGCGGCGTCAGTTGACGGCGTCCTTGAGCGATTTGCCCGGTTTGAAGGCGACGGTGTTGCTGGCCTTGATCTTCACCGGCTCTCCGGTCTGCGGATTCTTCCCGGTGCGGGCTCCACGGTGGCGTTGCACGAAGGTGCCGAATCCGACCAGCGTCACGCTGTCCTTCTTGTTCAGTGCAGTGGTGATTTCATCGAGAACGGCGTTGAGTACGCGATTGGCCTGATCTCTGGTCAGGTCTGCCTTCTCGGCGATGGCGGCGGCGAGTTCCGGTTTGCGCATAGATGCCTCTTTGACGGTTATTGTTGTTGTGTCCGTGCTGCTCTTCCCGAACAGCGCCTTAGGCGCCGCAACAGCTCTGCGCTGCGGCAGACCTCAGGGAGGATGGCATGCCTCCGGAGCCCGCGCCAGTCGTGGCTCGAGACTGGCGACGGGAACTCGAGGCTTTTTGCGACAGAGCGGACGGCATTTACGCCAGAAGAGCCGGCAGCTGTCGATTCAGCGCGAGTTTCTCCTGCACTGCGCTGCCGGTCAGGGCGTAGCCGAGCAGCTCTCCGCCGGGACCCAGGCACAGGGCCTTGATGTCCGCGCCGCTGCCTTCGACCTGCCATTCGCCCTGGCTGCCACGGGGCGGCGGCGAGACCACCAGCGGGCACACCGGCGTCTTCACCGTCACTGGCATCGGGCCGTAGCTCACCGCGGTCGGCGTGCCGTTCAGCGTCTGCGCCAGCGCACGGGCGCAGCTCATCAGCGGCATCACGTAGAGCAGGTTGAGGCCGTCGACCTCGGCGCAGTCGCCCAGTGCGTAGATGTTCGCGTGGGAGGTCTGCAGCTGGCGGTCGACCATCACGCCGCGGTTGATCTGCAGCCCGGCGGCAGCGGCGAGGTCGGTGCGCGGGCGCAGGCCGATGGCGGAGACCACCAGGTCGCAGGCGATCCGCGAGCCGTCGGATAGGTGTGCGTCGAGGCCGTCGCCGACGCGGTCGAGACTGGCCAGGGTTGGGCCAAGGTGGAAGTTCACGCCCAGGCTTTCCAGCCCGGATTGCACCGCGCGGGCGGCGGCCGGGTGCAGGAGCGCCGGCATCACCTGCTCGCAGGGCGCCACCAGGCTCACCTGGAAACCGCCGAGGCTGAGGTCGTTGGCGAACTCGCAGCCGATCAGCCCGGCGCCGAGGATCAGCACGCGGCGTTTGCCGGCCGCGGCGCTGCGAAAGCGCGCGTAGTCCTCCAGGTCGTTGATCGGGAAGATCGCGTCCTGGGCATTGCCGGCCACCGGTACGCGCAGGGTCTCGGCACCCCAGGCGAGCACCAGGTCACGGTACGGGACGGCTTCTTCGCCGATCCACAGGCGCTTGTGTCCGGGGTCGATGCCGGTGACGCGGGTGTGCGTGCGCACCTCGGCCTTGAGCTGATCGGCCATGGCGCCCGGGTCGGCCATCACCAGCGCATCGGCATCCTTGTCCTTGCCGAAGCCGGTGGAGAGCATCGGCTTGGAGTAGGAGCGGCCGTCGTCGGCGCTGATCAGCAGCAGCGGAGTTTCGCCGTCCAGCTTGCGCCACTCCCTGGCGAGGTTGTAGCCAGCCAGGCCGGTGCCGATGATCACCAGGGGTGCACTCATGAAATCTCTCCGTCGAGGATGGGGCGGGCCGACGACCGTAGCGCAAAGCGCCGCGTTCGCCAATTCGCCGCGGCCCGCCGCGCCTGCGACGGACAAAAAAACGGCGGCCGTTGGGGGCCGCCGCGGGGTTTCGGGGCGCGGATCAGGCGATTTCGATCATCTCGAAGTCGCTCTTGCCGACGCCGCAATCGGGGCACAGCCAGTCTTCGGGGACGTCCTGCCAGAGCGTGCCGGCGGCGATGCCGTCATCCGGCCAGCCCTCGGCTTCGTCGTAGATCAGCCCACACACAACACATTGCCACTTCTTCATATCTACCTCAGGCGACGCTCACGGTTTGCGTCGGCAACCTATCGCAGAACGCCCGATCCGCCAAGCGGAGCGTCGGTGCGCCCGCCGATTGGCGGACAAGAACAGGCCCCGGCATGCGCGGCATGCTCGGGGCCTCGTTGGCGCCGGGCGGTTCGCGGTCGCGTTCGCCTGGCAGTTACGCCTTCGTATCAGCCTTTCTTGAACGCCAGGCGCCACTGATGCAGCAGCGGCTCGGTGTAGCCACTGGGTTGCTCGCGACCCTTGAACACCAGGTCACAGGCGGCGCGGAAGGCGAAGGACTTGCCGAAGTCGGCGGCCATTGGCGTGTACAGCGGATCGCCGGCGTTCTGCCCGTCGACCACCTTGGCCATGCGCTCCAGCGTTTCGCGCACCTGCGCTTCGCCGACCACGCCGTGGTGCAGCCAGTTGGCGATGTGCTGGCTGGAGATGCGCAGCGTGGCGCGGTCTTCCATCAGGCCGATGTCATGGATGTCCGGCACCTTGGAGCAGCCGACACCCTGCTCGACCCAGCGCACCACGTAGCCGAGGATGCCCTGGCAGTTGTTGTCCAGCTCCTGCTGGATGTCCGCGGCGCTCCAGTTGCGCTCGGCGGCCACCGGCACGCTGAGCAGGCCGGCGAGCAGGTCGTCGCGCTGGCTGGCGAGGTCGATCTTCTCCAGCTCCTGCTGCACGGCCTGCACGTCCACCTGGTGGTAGTGCAGCGCGTGCAGGGTGGCGGCGGTCGGCGACGGCACCCAGGCGGTGTTGGCGCCGGACTTCGGATGGCCGATCTTCTGTTCCAGCATGGCTGCCATCAGGTCCGGCATCGCCCACATGCCCTTGCCGATTTGCGCGCGACCGCGCAGGCCGCAGGACAGCCCGACCAGCACGTTGTTGCGCTCGTAGGCCTGAATCCAGGCGCTGCCCTTCATGTCGCCCTTGCGCAGCATCGCGCCGGCTTCCATGGCGGTGTGCATCTCGTCGCCGGTGCGGTCGAGGAAACCGGTGTTGATGAACGCCACGCGGTCGCCCGCCTCGGCGATGCAGGCCTTGAGGTTGACGCTGGTGCGTCGCTCCTCGTCCATGATGCCCATCTTCAGCGTGTGGCGCGGCAGGCCGAGGAGGTCCTCGACGCGGCCGAACAGCTCGTTGGCGAAGGCCACTTCGGCCGGGCCGTGCATCTTCGGCTTGACGATGTAGACGCTGCCGCTGCGCGAGTTGCCGCGCCGCTGGATGTCGTGCAGCGCGATCAGGCTAGTGAACACGCCGTCGAGAATGCCTTCCGGCACCTCGTTGCCCTCGCCGTCGAGCACCGCGGGGTTGGTCATCAGGTGGCCGACGTTGCGGATGAACAGCAGCGAGCGGCCATGCAGGGTCAGGCTGGAACCGTCGGCGGCGGTGTACTCGCGGTCGGGATTGAGGCGGCGGGTGATGCGCTTGCCGCCCTTGTCCATTTCCTCGACCAGGTCGCCCTTCATCAGGCCCAGCCAGTTGCGGTAGACCACCACCTTGTCGTCGGCGTCGACCGCGGCGATGGAGTCCTCGCAGTCCATGATGGTGGTCAGCGCGGCTTCCATCAGCACGTCCTTGACCCCGGCGGCGTCGGTGCGGCCGATGGGGCTGGAGGCGTCGATCTGGATCTCGAAGTGCAGGCCGTTGTTCTTCAGCAGCAGGGCGACCGGCTGGTCGGCGTCGCCCTGGTGACCGATGAACTTCCCGGGCTGCGCCAGGCCGCTGGTGCTGCCGTCCTTGAGTGCGACCTGCAGCTGGCCGCCAACCACCTGGTAGCGTTGCGCATCGGCGTGGGAGCCCTTGGCCAGCGGCGCGGCCTGGTCGAGGAAGGCGCGGGCGAAGGCGATCACCTTGGCGCCGCGCACTTCGTTGTACCCCGGGCCCTTGCCGGCGCCGCCGTCCTCGCTGATCGCGTCGGTGCCGTAGAGCGCGTCGTACAGCGAGCCCCAGCGTGCATTGGCGGCGTTCAGCGCATAGCGCGCGTTCATCACCGGCACCACCAGCTGCGGGCCGGCCTGCTCGGCGATCTCGCGGTCGACGTTGGCGGTGCGTGCGGTGACGCTGTCCGGTTGCGGCAGCAGGTAGCCGATGGATTCGAGGAAGCTGCGGTAGGCGGGCAGATCGCGCACCGGGCCCGGATTGGCCTTGTGCCAGGTGTCCAGCTCCCGTTGCAGGCGGTCGCGTTCGGCGAGCAGCGCGCGGTTCTTCGGCGCGAGGTCATGGACCAGGGCATCGAAGCCGGCCCAGAAGGCGGCGCTGTCGATACCGCTGCCGGGCAGAACTTCGTCGTCGACGAAGCGTTGCAGGTTGGCGGCGACCTGCAGGCGATTGAGGGTTACGCGTTCGGTCATGTTCGGTCTCTCTCTTGTTCGGGTAACGATTGCAGCCTGTTCATCTATCGCGCGGCCCGCGGGGCAGGTGCTCTTCGCGGGCCGACGCGCGGCTGATCCGCGGGGCTCAGAGGGCGGCGATGCCGGCCTTGGCGACCTGCGCATCCTGATCGGCCTTGACCCCGGATACGCCGACGGCGCCGACCAGCTGGCCATCGACCAGCACCGGCACGCCGCCTTCCAGCGAGGTCATCAGCGGTGCGGTGACGAAGGCGGTGCGGCCGCCGTTGACCATGTCTTCCAGCGCCTTGGTTTCCTTGCGCGAAAGGGCCGAGCTGCGGGCCTTTTCCGGGGCGATGTAGGCGCTGTTTGCCGGCGCGCCGTCGAGGCGTTCCAGCGCCAGCGGGTGGCCGCCGTCGTCGACGATGGCAATGGTCACGGCCCAGCCGTTCTGCTGGGCTTCGTTACGGGCCGCGGCGAGGATGCGGCTGACTTCGGTCTGGCTGAGTACGGCTTTGCTAAGCATGGGAGGCCTCGTTATTGTTGGGAAATGACGCGCTGCGACGATCATCGCTAACCCTTAGCAGCGGCGCTGGAGATCGGTGTCTTCAGACCACGGCGCGGCGATAATTGCCGAACGCCTGCGCCGAAACGATTCGCCGCACGGGGTCGTACCAGCAGGATGGCGCAGCGGCCGTTGCGGATGAACCGCTGAATATGGCTTTCTGTCGATACCAGAAGTATCGACTGCCCCTGTGATGGAACCCAGGTGAACGTTCACGCACAGAGGAACGACTGTAATGCCGGCGAGCGGCTCCGGCCAGGCGCCGGCGCGCGCGGCGAATGCCCGGCAGGATCGCCGCCCGACGTTCATCGCAGGCGCTGAATCGCAGGAGGGCGGAATCGGCGGGTTGTGGCCGTTCGCGCGGAGTCGGCCGAAGTCTCGCCGAAGGCCTTCGCATGCGACACCGCAGGCTCACCGGGGGACAATGCGCGCTGTCGTTCTCTGCCTGCGAGCCTCACCGAAACGGATTGCCTTTCAAGGAGCCCTTTGGCCAATGCTGGACATCATCGCGGTTTTTCTCTGTATCACGGCGGTACTCGCCTTTCTCAACCGCCGCTACGTGGGCCTGCCGCCCGCCATCGGCGTGATGGGAATTGCCCTGAGCCTGTCCTTGCTGAACATGGCATCCGATGCGCTGGGCTTTCATGCGCTGCACACGCTTGAACAGTCGCTGGTCGAGTCCATCGATTTCTCCGAGTTGCTGATGGAGGGCATGCTGTCGCTGCTGCTCTTCGCCGGAGCGATGCACGTCAATCTCTCGGAATTGCGCGCCTATCGATGGCAGGTCGCATCCCTTGCCGTGGTGGGTACGACCGTGTCCACGCTGTTCATCGGTGCCGTGCTCTGGTGGCTGCTGTCGCTGACCGAACTGCACCTGCCGCTTTCCTATTGCCTGGTCTTCGGCGCGCTGATTTCGCCCACCGACCCGATCGCGGTGATGGGCATCCTGAAGTCCGCGGGCGCCCCCAAAAGCGTCGAGCTGGTGATCTCCGGCGAGTCCCTGTTCAACGACGGTGTGAGCGTCGTGCTGTTCTCGCTGATCCTGGCGATGATCGCCAGTGGTGAGGCGCCGTCGGTTTCTACCGCGTCGCACCTTCTGCTCAAGGAGGCGGGCGGAGGCGCGCTGCTGGGAGCCGTCGTCGGGTATGTCACTTACCGGATGCTCAAGAGCATCGACAGCTACCAGGAAGAAGTGCTGATCACCTTGGCGGCGGTGCTCGGTGGTTATGCGCTCGCGACCCACCTGCATGTTTCCGGTCCGCTGGCGATGGTGGTGATGGGCCTGATCGTCGGCAATCAGGGGCGCTCCTACGCGATGTCGGAGCAGACCAAGAAGAGCGTGGACATGTTCTGGGAGCTGATCGACGAGATTCTCAACGCGGTGCTGTTCGTCCTGATCGGGCTGGAAGTGGTGCTCATCCAGTTCAGTGCTTCGCTGTTCGTCACCGGGCTGATGGTCATCGTGCTGACCCTGCTGTCGCGGCTGCTGACAGTCGGGGCGCCTATAGCGCTGCTGGGCCGGCGCTTCCGGTTGCCCAAAGGCGCTTGGAGCGTGTTGACCTGGGGCGGCCTGCGCGGCGGCATATCCGTGGCGCTGGCCTTGTCGCTGCCTGCCGGCGAAGCCCGTGACGTGGTGGTGTCGCTGACCTATCTGGTGGTGGTGTTCTCGATCCTGGGGCAGGGGTTGACCATCGGCAAACTGGTCCGGCGAGTGATTCCGTGCTCGGCCGACTAGGGCTCGATCATGGCGGCGCACGCGCGTCAGCCGCCGCTGGGGAGGCGTGACAGCGAGGCGATGGCGGACTCTCGGCGGGCGCAGGGACCGAGTGGCATCGTGGATGGGTGTCGCTTCAGCCGGAAAGGGCAGTCTGCCCGTCCCCGCCAGAGCGCAGTTGCGCGGGGGCCACGGTCATGCAGGTGTCGACGAGCCTGCCTACGGGCGTCGGTCGCTATTTTATTGAGGTGGGCCGCTGTATCAGGCGTTCGGCCGCGGGCCCGATGACTGGGTTTCTGCCGACATCAGGAGTATCGAATGAGCCGCTATACCGAGTTGCACAGCTTCGTTCAGGTTGCCCAGCGCGGCAGTTTCGCCGCCACCGCGCTCAGCGAGGGCGTCACCCCGGCGATTCTCGGCCGCCGGCTGGACGCCCTGGAGCGGCGCCTGGGGGTGAAGCTGATGCACCGCTCGACCCGCGGGCTGACCCTCACCGAGCCCGGTGAGCAACTGCTGGAGCGCGCCCGCCACCTGCTGCGCGAGTTCGACGAAGTGGAGGCGAGCATCAGCAGCAGTTCGTCGTCGGTCAGCGGCCACCTGGTGGTGTCCGCGCCCGCGTCGTTCGGCCGTTTGCACGTCGCGCCCCATGTGCTGGCGTTCCAGAAGCTGTTTCCGGAGCTCAAGCTGTCCTTCGATTTCACCGACAGCGTGATCGACCTGATCGGCGAGAACTACGACATGAGCCTTCGCATCGGCGCGGTCACCGACCCCAACTACGTGGCGATCAAGCTGTTCCCCAACCGCCGCGTGGTGTGCGGCACGCCCGGCTACTTCGCCGAGCACGGCCGGCCGGAAACCCTCGAGGACTTGGCCCGGCACAACTGCCTGGCGTTCAACCTCAAGGGCGGCCAGCACCGCGGCTGGACCTTCCTGCGCGATGGTCGCCAGGTGGCCGTGAAGGTCGCCGGCAACCTCGCCTGTAACGACGGCGAGCTGCTGTTCGCCTGGATTCGCCAGGGCCTGGGCATCGGCTGGCGCTCGACCTGGGAGATCCACTCGGAGCTGCAGCGCGGCGAACTGGTCACCGTGCTCGACGAATTCGCCCTGCCGGACTACGACATCCAGGCGGTCTACCCGCAGCAACGCTACCTGCCGGCGAAGGTGCGCTGCTTCATCGACTTCCTGAAGGCGCAGTACAACCAGCCCGGCTACTGGGAGCGGCCGCACAGCCTCTGATTGAATGCCGGTGCGCGCGGCGCACCCTACGACCCGGTGCGGACGGGCGCGTAGGGTGGATCGCGCTTCACCGATCCACCGGGCGGTGCAACGGTGGATGAAAAAGGCGTCATCCACCCTACGTCTGCACTTCGCGCTTCATTCTTCCGGTGCGCGCGGCGCACCCTACGACACCGGCGCGGTGGCCTCGTCCGTAGGGTGCGCCATGCGCACCTCGTGCGGCGCTAGTGCAGCGCCTCCTCGACCAGCTCGATCCAATGCCGCACCGGCGTGCGGCCGGCGCCGTCGAGGTGGGTCTGGCAGCCGATGTTGGCGGTGACGATGACTTCCGGGTTGCCGCTCTCCAGCGCGTTGAGCTTGTTGTCGCGCAGTTGCCTGGACAGCTCCGGCTGGGTGATCGAATAGGTGCCGGCCGAGCCGCAGCAGAGGTGGCCGTCGGGCACCGCGGTGAGGTGGAAGCCGAGCCGCGACAGCACGCCTTCCACCGCGCCGCCGAGCTTCTGCGCATGCTGCAGGGTGCACGGGCAATGGAACGCCAGGCGCCGGTCGGCGTGGATGCCGAGCTTCTCCAGCGGTTCCTCGCGCAGCACTTCGACCAGATCCTTGGCCAGTTCGCTGACCCGCGCGGCCTTCGCCGCGTAGGCCGGATCGTCACGCAGCAGGTGGCCGTATTCCTTGACGAAGGCGCCGCAGCCGCTGGCGGTCTGCAGGATCGCCTCGGCGCCCGCTTCGATCGCCGGCCACCAGGCGTCGATGTTGCGCCGGGCACGCTCCAGGCCCTTCTCCTGGGCGTTCAGGTGATAGTCCACCGCGCCGCAGCAGCCGGCCTCGCGGGCCGGCTCGACGCTCAGGCCCAGGCGGTCGAGCACCCGTGCGGTGGCGGCGTTGGTGTTCGGCGACAGCCCTGGCTGCACGCAGCCTTCAAGCATCAGTACGCGCCGCGCATGGCGCGCCAGCGGGCGTGCCTTGGCCGGGCGCGCGTGGCGCGGCAGCTTGTTCTCGAGCGCTTCCGGCAGCAGCGGACGGAACGCCTGGCCGGTGCGGATCAACGCCTTGAACAGCCCGGCGTGCGGCACCACGGCGCGCAACCCGGCGCGCAGCGCGCGTTCGCCCGGCGAGCGCGGCACCCGTGCCTCGACCGCGGCGCGGCCGATGTCCAGCAGCTTGTGGTACTCGACGCCGGACGGGCAGGTGGTTTCGCAGTTGCGGCAGGTCAGACAGCGGTCCAGGTGCAACTGGGTCTTCTCGGTCACCACATCGGTTTCGAGGAACTGCTTGATCAGGTAGATGCGCCCGCGCGGGCCGTCCAGCTCGTCGCCGAGCAACTGGTAGGTCGGGCAGGTGGCGTTGCAGAAGCCGCAGTGCACGCAGCTGCGCAGCACGCGCTCGGCTTCGGCGGCCTGTTCCAGGCGTTTGGCTTGGTCGCAGAGATTGGTTTGCACGCGTTAGACCTCGGAATACATCCGCCCGGGATTGAAGATTCCCTGCGGATCGAGCTGAGCCTTGAGCTGGCGGTGATAGCGCATCAGGGGCGCGGCCAGCGGCTGGAAGGGCGTGTCGGTGTGCCCGGCGCTGTAGCAGGTGGCGTGGCCGCCGGCCTCGCCGACGATGGCGCGGATCTGTGCCTCGTCGGCGTCGGACTTCAGCCAGCGCTGCGCACCGCCCCAGTCGATCAGTTGTTCACCGGGCAGGGCCAGCTCGCCGACGTTGTTCGGCAGCGACAGGCGCCACAGCGGGCGGCCATCGGCGAAGAAATCCAGCCGGTGTTCGCGCAGCCGTTCCCAGTAACCGGCATCGAGCGGGTCGCCACCGAGGCGGTCGCAGGCTGCCTTCACCGAACCTTCCCCGCCCTCCAGGCGCAGGTGCAGCGCTTGCCCGTCATGGCTGGCGGCGCTGATCGGAATCGGCTGCTGGCCCCATTCGGAAAGCCGCGCCAGCGCGCTGCGGGTGTCCATCTGCAGCCGCAGGCTGGTGCACAGGCGCGGCTTGGGCAGCACCTTGAGGGAGACTTCGGTGACCAGCCCGAGGCAGCCGAAGCTGCCGGCCATCAGCCGCGACAGGTCGTAGCCGGCGACGTTCTTCATCACTTCGCCGCCGAAGCGCAGGTGCTTGCCCAGCCCGGTGATGACCCGCGCGCCGAGCACGTAGTCGCGCGCCGAACCGGCCCATGGCCGCCGTGGGCCGGACAACCCGGCGAGCACGGTGCCGCCGACGGTGGCCGCGGCGCCGAACGCGGGCGGCTCGAAGGGCAGCATCTGCCCGGCGGCTTCCAGGGCGGCGCACAGCTCGACGAGCGGGGTGCCGCTGCGCACACTGATGACCAGCTCGGTGGGGTCGTAGTTGACGATGCCGCGGTGCTCGGCGGTGCTCAGCGCCGTGCCCTGAACCGGACGTCCGAGGAACGCCTTGCTGTTGCCGCCGCGGATCGCCAGCGGGGTGTTGGATGCCAGCGCCTGCTGAACGTCGGCGAGCAGGCGTTCGCTGATGTCGGCGTCGCGGCTGCCGGTTGCGCGTGGTTCGACGCTCATCAGAAACGCTCCAGTTCGGGGAAGGGCAGCTGTCCGGCATGGATGTGCATGGCGCCGAATTCGGCGCAGCGGTGCAGGGTCGGGATGTTCTTGCCGGGGTTGAGCAGGCGCTCTGGGTCGAAGGCCGCCTTCACCGCGTGGAACAGCGTCAGCTCGTCGGAGTTGAACTGCGAGCACATCTGGTTGATCTTCTCGCGCCCGACGCCGTGTTCGCCGGTGATGCTGCCGCCCACCGCCACGCAGAGTTCGAGGATCTTGCCGCCGAGCTCCTCGGCGCGCTCCAGTTCGCCGGGCTGGTTGGCATCGAAGAGGATCAGCGGGTGCATGTTGCCGTCGCCGGCATGGAAGACGTTGGCCACGCGCAGGTCGAATTCGCCGGACAGCTCGCCGATGCGCTGCAGCACGCCAGGCAGCTCGCGCCGCGGGATGGTGCCGTCCATGCAGTAGTAGTCCGGCGACAGCCGCCCCACTGCCGGGAAGGCGTTCTTGCGACCGGCCCAGAAGCGCACGCGCTCGGCCTCGTCGCGGGCCAGACGCACTTCGCTGGCGCCGGCCTTCTCCAGCACCGACCGCACGCGGTCGCAGTCGGCATGTACGTCGGCTTCGACGCCGTCCAGTTCGCAGAGCAGGATCGCCTCGGCGTCCACCGGGTAGCCGGCGTGGATGAAGTCCTCGGCGGCGCGGATCGCCAGGTTGTCCATCATCTCCAGCCCGCCGGGGATGATGCCCTCGGCAATGATGTCGCCGACCGCGCGCCCGGCGGCTTCCACCGAGGCGAAGCTGGCCAGCAGCACCTTGGCGACCTGCGGCTTGGGTAGCAGCTTGACGGTGACTTCCACCACCACGCCGAGCATGCCCTCGGACCCGGTGAACAGCGCCAGCAGGTCGAAGCCGGGGCTGTCCAGGGCGTCCGAGCCGAGCGTCATGCGCTCACCCTCGATGGTGACGATTTCCACGCTGAGCAGGTTGTGCACGGTCAGGCCGTACTTCAGGCAGTGCACGCCGCCGGCGTTCTCGGCGACGTTGCCGCCGATGGAGCAGGCGATCTGCGAGGACGGGTCCGGCGCGTAGTAGAGGTCGTGGGGCGCGGCGGCCTGGGAGATCGCCAGGTTGCGCACGCCGGGCTGCACGCGGGCGAAGCGCCCGGCGGGATCGATCTCGAGGATGCGGTTGAAGCGCGCCATCACCAGCAGGATGCCCTGTTCCAGCGGCAGTGCGCCGCCGGAAAGCCCGGTGCCGGCACCGCGGGCGACCACCGGAACCTTCAGCCGGTTGCACAGCTTGAGCAGGGTTTCGACCTGCTCGATCTGGCGTGGCAGCACCACCAGCATCGGCGTGGTGCGGTAGGCGGAGAGGCCGTCGCACTCGTAGGGCTTGAGGTCTTCGGCGCTGTGCAGGATGTCCAGGTCGGGCAATTGCCGGCGCAGCTCGGTGAGCAGCGCCTGCTTGTCGACCTTCGGTAACGCGCCGTCGACACGCTCGTCATAGAGGATGTTCATATCAGGCTCGGTCAGCTCTATTGTCGTTGTTGTCTCGCGCCGTCCGGTCGAGGTAGGCGCGTATGCGTCGCATGGTGCGCCGGCGTCCGCGCGCGCGTCCATCGCTGGTAGCACTGGTCCTACCAGTTTTTGCAGGGGCATTGGTCGTAAAGATCGCTGCAAGCCAGGCACAATGGCAGTCAGAGATAACCGGCCGTTCACTCATGACTGGCGGGTTTTACCTGGTCCTACCAGTGCGACGAGGTGAAGGATGCTTACGGAAACGCCCAGCGAACGTGGCCAGGTCGCCGACCGGGTCGCCGAGCGCATCGAACGCCTGATCGTCGACGGCGTGCTCAAGGTCGGCCAGGCGCTGCCGTCGGAGCGGCGCCTGTGCGACAAGCTCGGCGTGTCGCGTTCGGCGCTGCGCGAGGGTCTGCGCGTGCTGCGCGGCCACGGCATCATCGAGACCGCCCAGGGCCGCGGCTCGTTCGTCGCCTCGTTGTCCGGCAAGCGCGATGCCACGCCGCTGATGCACCTGTTCAGCTCGCAGCCGCGCACGCTCTACGACCTGCTGGAAGTGCGCGTGCTGCTGGAGGCGGAGTCGGCGCGGCTGGCGGCGCTGCGGGGCACCGACGCGGATTTCGTCCTGCTCGGCCGGCGCTACGAGGAAATGCTCGCGGCCCACGAGGGCCAGGGCACCGACCCGAGGGAACATGCGCGTCTCGACCACGCCTTCCACCTGGCGATCTGCGAGGCGTCGCACAATCCGGTGCTGGTGCACACGCTGCAATCGCTCACCGACCTGATGCTCAGCACGGTTTACGCCTCGGTGAACAACCTCTACCACCGGCCGTTGCAGAAGCGCCAGATCGACCGCCAGCACGCGCGCCTCTACCAGGCGGTGATCGGCCGCCTGCCCGATCAGGCGCAGCGCGCGGCGCGCGACCATATCCAGAGCATTCGCGACAACCTGCGCGAGATCGAGCAGGAAGAGCAGCGCCTGGTGCGCGCCGGGATGCGCCTGGAGGGTTGGGCCTAGGCACGGCGAACTTCGCGGTGCGCGCGGCGCACCCTACGGAGCGGCGGATCGCTTCGGGCGCGAGGTTCGTCCTAGGGTGCGC